>JAITEO010000204.1 GCA_031281985.1 Zoogloeaceae bacterium
TTCGTCGGCGGCGGTCGTCGTCGTGCGCAGGGACTGTTCGGCGGCGGCGAGGCTGGCGGGGGCGCCGAGCAGGACGATGACGTCGCCCGCTTTTATACGCGTATTCGGGGTGATGGTGACGCTCTTGATGCCGCGTCGCTGGATGGCGCGGACTTCGCAATCCAGTTGCGTCAGACCCAGTTCTTCCAGGGAGCGGCCGATGCTGGCGGAGCCGGGGCCGATCCAGATGGAGTAGAGGCGGGGCAGCAGGTCGTCGTCGCCGCTGTGCTCGCCGCCGGGACTGTAGAAGAAACCGCGCAGCAGTTGGTAGCGTTCGCTGCGCATGTCGCGCACCTGCCGCAGGACGCGGTTCATGGGAAGACCCATCAGCACCAGCGCGTGCGTGGCGAGCATCAGGCTGGCTTCCAGGGATTCCGACACCACTTCGGTCGCGCCCGCCTTGGAAAGCGGCTCGAAGGCGTGTTCGTCCGGCGCGCGCGCGACAACGGGCAGTTCCGGGCGGCAGTCGCGCACGTGGTGCAGGATTTTTTCGGCGCTGCGCACGGCATCCACGGCGATGACGACCACGCTGGCGCGCTGCAATCCGGCGGAAAGCAGCGATTCGCGGCGGGTGGCGTCGGCAAAGAGGATGCTCTCTCCCTGGGAGGCCGCTTCGCGCACCCGTTCGGGGTTGATGTCCATCGCCATGTAGACGATGCCTTCCTGCGCCAGGAAGCGGGCGAGAAACTGGCCGCAGCGGCCAAAGCCGCAGATGAGGACATGTTTTTCCGTCGCCATGCTCTTGGCGGCCGCCTGGGTGATCTGCATGGATTTCTGTAGCCATTCGCTGCTGATGAAGCGGGTGACGATGCGCTCGCAATACTGGATGAGGAAGGGCGCGATCAGCATGGAAAGCACCAGCGCCGAGAGCAGGATCTGCAACACGTGCAAGGGGATTTCGCCCGTCTCGCCCAGCAGCACGAAGCCGAATTCGCCGCCCGCGCACAGCCAGAGCGCGTCGCGCACGGCGTTGCCGGGCGTGGCCCGCATGCGCCGCGCCACCGCCCAGACGATGCAGCCCTTGACCAGCAGCAGGGCGAGCAGCACCAGCAGCACCGCCCACCAGTTGTCGAGCAGGATCGACATGTCGAGCTTCATGCCGATGGTGACGAAGAACAGCCCCATGAGCACGTCGCGGAAAGGCTTGATGTCCGCTTCCACGGTGTGCTGGTATTCGGTTTCGGAAATCAGCATCCCGGCAATGAACGCCCCCAGCGCCAGCGACAATCCGGCCAGCTCGGTCAGGTAGGCGAGGAACAGGGTGAAGAGAATGACGTTGAGGGCGAAGATTTCCGGAGAACGGGCGCGGGCGACGAAGTGGAACCACTGGCGCATCAGGCGCTGACCGAAGAAGAGGATCAGGGAAAGCAGCGCCGCCGCCTTGAGCAGTTCGATGCCCAGCAATACGGCCATCTGTTCGAGCGGCTTGGAAAGCGAGGGCAGGAGGATGAGGAGCGGCACCACCGCCAGATCCTGGAACAGCAGGACGCCGATGATGTCGCGTCCATGCGGCGCGTCCAGTTCCAGGCGATCGGTCAGGAGCTTGGAGATGACGGCGGTGGAGGACATGGAAAGCACGCCGCCTATCGCCAGTCCCAGTTGCCAGGAATGACCGCTGAGGATGGAAATGACGGTAAACGCCAGTATGGTCAGCACCACCTGCAACAGTCCCAGACCCAACACCGTGCGTTTCATGGCCTTGAGCTTGGAGAGCGAAAACTCCAGGCCGATGGAAAACATCAGGAAGACCACGCCAAATTCCGCCAGCCGTTCGGCGTCTTTACTGTCTTCCATGAAGTGAAAGGCGTGCGGCCCAATCAGGCTGCCGACCAGCAGATACCCCAGCACCGGCGGCAGATTGACGCGCCGGAAAAGGACGACCGCCAGCACCGATGTGCCCAGCAGCATCAAAATCAATTGCAGAGTATTCATGGAACGGCGGCGCGGGTTGTTATAATCCTCGCCAATCTTATCAAACCGGCAAGCAACAGGGTTTTACTTTTTGATGCCTTCTGATGAATACAGCATAAGACCCATGTCCGCAAAAAAAGTCTCCCGCAAGCGCGCCCTTGAATTGGCGGCGCGCACCCTGCGTATCGAAGCGGCGGCGATTGGCGCCCTGATTCCGCGCCTGGACGCCGCCTTCCCCCGCGCCGTGGAACTGGTGCTGGCGGGAACGGGGCGGGTCATCGTCAGCGGCATGGGCAAGTCCGGGCATATCGCGCGCAAGTTGGCCGCCACCCTTGCCAGCACGGGAACGCCCGCCTATTTCGTGCATCCCGGCGAAGCCAGTCACGGCGATCTGGGCATGGTGCAGGGTTGCGATATTTTCCTGGCGCTCTCCAATTCCGGCGAAACCGAGGAGTTGCTGCGCATTCTGCCTGCCGTGCGCCGCCAGGGCGCGAAACTCATCGCCATGACCGGCAATCCATCTTCGACGCTGGCGCGCGCGGCGGACGTGCATCTCGACGCCAGCGTGGCGGAAGAAGCCTGCCCGCTGAATCTCGCGCCTACCGCCAGCACCACCGCCGCGCTGGCGTTGGGCGACGCGCTTGCCGTGGCGCTTCTGGACGCGCGCGGCTTCGGCCCGGAAGATTTCGCCCGCTCGCATCCCGGCGGCGCGCTGGGACGCAGGCTGCTGACCTATGTGCGCGATGTCATGCATCCGGCGGCGGGCGTTCCCGCCGTGCGTCCGGACGCGCCGCTCACCGAGGCCATCCTGGCGATCAGCAAGGGCGGCCTGGGCATGACGGCGATTACCGACGCGAGCGGCCTGATCCTGGGCATCTTCACCGATGGCGACTTGCGCCGCGCCATCGAGCAAGACGTGGAATTGCACAAGGCGCGCATCGGCTCGCTGATGCACGCCAATCCGTACTGCATCGCGCCGGACAAGCTGGCGGTGGAAGCAGTGGAAATCATGGAGCGGCGGCGCGTCAATCAAATCCTGGTGGCCGACGCCGATGGACGGTTGCTGGGCGCGCTCAACATGCACGACCTCTTTGCCGCCAAGGTGATCTGATGACAAAACTACAAGCGCGCGCCGCCAGAATCAAACTCATGGCCTTCGACATCGACGGCGTGATGACCGACGGGCGGCTGTATTACACGGAGGACGGAAAGGAAATCAAGGCCTTCTGCACCCTGGACGGCCAGGGGCTGCGGCTTCTGCAACAGGCCGGAATCGAGCAGGCCATCATCACGGGACGCGTTTCCGGCGCGGTGGCGGCCAGGGCGCGGGATTTGGAGATTCCCCATCTTTTTCAGGGCGTTGCCGACAAACACGCCTGCATGCGCGCCCTGCTGGAGCAACTGCGTCTTTCCTGGGAAAGCGCCGGCTACATGGGGGACGACCTCATCGATCTGCCCGTGTTGCGCGCCGTCGGTTTTGCCGCCGCGCCCGCCAACGCGCATGCGCGGGTATTGGCGGAGACGGCGGAGGCGGGCTTCGTCACCACCGCAAAAGGCGGCGAAGGCGCGGTGCGCGAAGTCTGCGACTTCATCCTGGCGGCGCAGGGCGCTCGAGAAGCGCCATGATGCGCAGCAAGATCGCCATCGCCAATCTGTTGCCGCTCCTGGCGCTGATCGGCATTGCCGCGCTGACCTTCTGGCTGAAGGAAAGCGCTTCGCCGTCGCAAGCGCAGGCGGAAGAACGCCCGCGCCACGATCCGGACGCGCAGGCCGAAAATTTCGTCGTGCTGCGTTTCGATGCCGAAGGCAACCTGCGTTACCGGCTGGTCGCCGACTACATGGCGCATTACCCGGACGACGACAGCAACCATGTGCGCATGCCGCGCCTGAACTCGTATCGTCCCCAGTCGCCGGAAATCACCTTGAGCGGCAAGTCGGCCATCGTCACCGAACAGGGCGGGCGGGTGCTGGTGCAGGAGGACGTGGTGTTGACGCGCGCGGCTTTTGCCGGCAATCCCGAACTGGTCGCCCGCACGCCGGAGCTTGTCGTATTGCCGAACGAGGGCAAGGCCTTCAATCGGCATCCGGTGCGCATCACCCAGGGCGTAAGCTGGCTTTCCGGCGTGGGACTGCAAGTGGATGAGCGTCAGTCTACCTTCGTGCTGCAAAGCAATGTGCGCGGCGAATACCTGCGCAAGGCAAAACCCGGAACCCCCTGATTTTTGGAAAGATTCCATGTCCCGTTTCCTGTTCTTCCCCCTCGTTTTCCTGCTGCTTGCCAGCTCCGCATACGCCGAAAAGGCGGACCGCGAAAAGCCCATCGCCTTGGAGGCCGAGCGCATCGCCATCGACGATCTCAAGCGGGTGCAGACGCTGGAAGGCAATGTGGTGCTCACGCAAGGCACCTTGACGATCCGTTCCGACAAAATCGTGGTGACGGAAGACGCGGCGGGCTTTCGGCATGGCGTCGCCTTTGCCGGGCCGGGCGGGCTGGCGCGCTTTCGGCAGAAGCGCGAAGGGCGCGAGGAATGGATGGAAGGCGAGGCCGAGCGCATCGAATACGACACGCGCACGGAAGTGGCCGAATTTTTCCACCGCGCCTGGGTGAAAAGCGGCGCGGATCAGTTGCGCGGCGATTACATCTGGTACGACGCCATCGCCGAACGCTATCTGGCGACGGCGGGCGAGGGCAATGCCGCGGATGCTGCACCGCCGCGTGTACGGGTCGTCATCCAGCCCAGGAACCAGTCCGCGCCGGAAGGCGAACCCGATGCCGGATCGGTGCCCCCGGAAGTTTTGCAACTCGAGGACGTGCTGCGGCCGGATGCGCGGGAAGCCCCGTAAACAGTGGGCTTAACAGCGCGAGCGCGGCATTTTTCGGTCGCGCCAAGGGAGAAATGCGCGAAGCGATAATAAGGGTTGACATTGGTTTGACAAGCCCTATAATCCTGCAAATGTTGCGTTGCAACATTTCACTGTTTTTCGCATTCTGAAACATTTCCAAGGAGCTTTACATCATGACCGCATCTCCCGAACAATTCGTCGCCAGCAGCCGTGCTGCTATCGACTCTCTTCTGTCCCTGTCCACCATTGCGCTGGATTCCGCCGAACGTGTTGCCGCGTTGAACCTCAACACGGTGCGTTCCGTGCTGGAAGATTCCGTAGCCAACGCCCAGGCCGTCATTGGCGTCAAGGATCCGCAGGAAGTCCTGTCCCTGCAAGCCTCCCTGGCGCAACCCAGCGTGGAAAAGGCCGTGGCCTACACGCGCAGCGTCTATGAAATCACCGATCTGACCAAGGACGCGCTGGTCAAGCAACTGACTTCCGCCTTCACCGATTGGCAGAAGCAATCCACCCAACTGGCGGAAAAGCTGAGCAAGTCCGCGCCGGTGGGTTCCGACGTTGCCGTGGCTGCCGTGCGTTCCGCCATCGCCGCCACCAATTCCGCCTTCGACAGCCTGAACAAGGCCGCCAAGCAGGTTTCCGAAATCGCGGAAGCCAATGTTGCCGCCGCCACCAACGCCACGGTCAAGGCAGTGGGCGCAACGGTTGCCGCCGCGCCCAAGAAGAAGTAAATTCCTTTTGCGCAAATCCTCCCCCTCCATATATCCCAAGGGTATGTGGAGGGGGTTTGTGACGTTTTATTCATGACCTGCAAGAGAGAGACAGACCCTATGAACACTCCCAATTTCGAGCAACTGAGCGCGGCCCAGAAAATCAGCGCGGACGCCCTGTTGCCGCTGATTCGTTCCACGTGCAATGGCGCGGAACGTCTGACGGCAATCAATGTGGCGGCAGCCCGTGACTTTCTGAGCGATGTCGTGACCAGTGCCCAACAGCTTCTGGCCATCCGGGACGCTTCCGAATTCACGCGCGCCAATGTCAGTTTGTTCCAGCCCCTTCTGGAAAAGAGCATGAACTATGTGCGCGATGTCTACGAAGTGGCCACCGCTTTCCAGAAAGATGTCACCGCCATCGCCGAAGGCCAGTACGAGCAGATTTCCAGAAACGCCGCCGCCACGCTGGTGGACAAGACCAGCGACGCGCCCGGCAGCGACGTGGTCGCCGCGACCGTGAAGACCCTGCTGGATGCCTCCAGCCGCTTCTTCGACCGCATCAACGACTTTTCGCAACAGGCCAACGCCATCACGGAAGCCAACTTCAAGGCGCTCTCCGCCACCACCCAGGCCGCCACGGCGGCAACCCGGAAAAGCGTCAAGAAATAACCAATCACCACACCCCTCAACCAAAACCTGACGCGCCCAACCTGGCCGTCAGGTTTTTTTATAGGCGGCCAAAAGTAAAAACCTACTTTTGGTCGGTTCAATCAGCAAAAAAGGGCAGGCGAAGCCTGCCCTTTTTTGGGGTAAAGGCAAGGCAACCCACTACTCTCTGCACGATCCGGTAGGAGCGCACTGCGTGCGCCCGCAACCCATCCCCGCCGCGTAACGGCCAACGGGCGCGCGCAGCGCGCCCCTACCCGACCGTTCAGCCCGCGCTGGTTTTGCGTTGCCTTTACTCCAAAACAGGGCAGGCTTTGCCTGTCCTTTTTTGCTGATTGAAACCGGCAAAAAGTAGGTTTTCACTTTTTGACGCCTTTATGGTGGCAGGGCGAAATAGAGCATGGCGCGCAGGCCGTCGTTGAACATCTGTTCCAGCGGCACGGCGAGGTAGTGGCTCATCACGCCGATGCTGACGAATCCCAGGCAGAGGGTGATGGGAAAGCCGATGGCGAAGAGGTGCAATTGCGGCGCGACGCGATTCAACACGCCCAGCGCCAGGTTGGTCATCATCATGATCACCACCACCGGCAACGCCAGCAGCATGCCCACGGAGAAAATCCGTCCGCCCATCTTCGCCAGCAACTCCCAACTGGATGCCGCAAGCGGCGTGGCGCTCACCGGAATGGCGGTAAAACTCTGCGCCAGCACGGAAAAATAAATCAGGTGGCCGTTCAGGGCGAGAAACAGCAGGGTGGCGATCAGGGTCATGAAATTGGAGAGCACCGAGGTCTGCGAGGTGTTCTGCGGGTCATAGAAGTTGGCAAATCCCAGCCCCATCTGGAAGGCGATGACCGCCGAACCCATGTCGATGGCGGAAAAGATGATGCGCATGGAAAAGCCCATGCCAATGCCGATCAGGACTTGCTGCGTCATGATCCACAGCCCCACGCCGGAAGCGGGCGTGACCGCAGGCATGGGCGGCAGGGCGGGGATGAGGGCGATGGTCAGCGATATGCCCAGGATCAGGCGTATCCGCCGGGGCATGGCGGCGTTGCTCAGGAATGGCGCGGTCGCCGCGACCGCGAGAATGCGCGCCAGCGGATAGAAGAACGCGGCGATCCACTGGTCGAGCTGGGCGGAAGTGAGCGTAATCATGCGGCAACAAAAGACTTCACTGGCCTTTATGCGTCACCCAATGACATTCGGGATGCTTTCCAGCATTTTGCGCATGAAGTCGAGTATGGTCTGCAACATCCACGGCCCGGCCAGGATCAGCATCATGAACACGGCGACCAGTTTGGGAATGAAGGATAGCGTGGCTTCGTTGATCTGCGTCGCCGCCTGGAAGAAGCTCACCAGCAGCCCCACCGCCAGCGCCACCAGCAACAGTGGCCCGGCCAGCATGAGGGCGGTTTGCACGGCCTGGCGGCCAATTTCCATGACGGTGTCGATGTTCATGCGGCAAAACTCTTCACCAGCGAGCCGATCAGCAACTGCCAGCCATCCACCAGCACGAACAGCATGATCTTGAAGGGCAGCGACACCATGACCGGCGACATCATCATCATCCCCATCGACATGAGCAGGCTGGCCACCACCATGTCGATCACCAGGAAGGGGATATAGACCACGAAGCCTATCTGGAAGGCGGTCTTCAGTTCGCTGCATACATAGGCCGGAATCAGCACCCGCATCGGCGTGTCATCCGGTTTTTCCAGGCGTTCGATGTCGGCCAGGCGCACGAACAGCGCCAGATCCGATTCGCGCGTCTGTTTCAGCATGAACGCCTTGACCGGCACGCTGGCGCGATCCGCCGCCTCCATCACGTTGATGCTGTTTTCCGAAAGCGGCAGGTAGGCTTCGTTATAGACGCGATCCGCCACCGGCGACATGATGAAAAAGGTGAGGAACAGCGCCAGCCCGACCAGCACCTGCGTCGGCGGTGCGGTCTGCGTGCCCAGCGCGTGCCGCAGCAGGGAAAAGACGATGATGATGCGGGTGAAGCAGGTCATCATCAGCAGGGCCGCGGGGATAAAGGAAAGCGCCGTCAGGGTGAGCAGCGTCTGGATGGTGAGCGTGTAGGTGGTGCCGCCATCCGCGTTGGGCGTGGCGCTGAAGGCGGGAATGCCGCCCGCCGCCTGCGCCAGGACAAGGCAGGGCAACGCGCACAACGCCAGACCCAGGAGCGGGCGCAGAAAGCGCGAGCGATTATTTGTCATGAGGACGCGTTCTGGCGAATTTTTGCAATACCTGCGCAAACCCTTGCGCCAACGCGTGCGGCGGCAGGTTCTGCGCGTCTTCCAGGGGGATTTCGCTCTTGGGCATGCGGTGCAGGGTGCGGATCTGCCCCGGCACGATGCCCACCACCAGCAGGGTTTCCCCGGCCTCCACCAGGACGATGCGCTCGCGCGGCCCCAGCGCCACGCCGCCCAACAGTTTCAGTCCGCCCTGCCCAAACCCCTTGCCGCCCAGGAACTTGCGTCCGAGAAAGGCGAGAAGAAAAAGCAGCGCGATGATGAAGACCAGCGCCAGCGAAGCCTGGAGCAGCCCCGCCGCCGGAACGTTTTCCCCGGTTTCCGCCGCTTGCGAGAGCGCGGGAAGGGCAAGGAACAGAAAAAGGACAATGCGCATGGGGAAGACGGTAGGAAAAAAGTGCGCCTATCTTACATCAGGGATCGGCGCTCTGGGATCGGCATCGCGGTGAGGAGGACGCAATTAAAAGCGGAGAATGCTATATCGATAATTCATCCCAGACGCAGCACAGCCAAACGCCCTCCCCTGACAAGGGGAGGGCAGGGGAGGGGTTTGCGGCAGTGGAGCAGGCACCAAAGTCGGATGCAGACCGAAGCGTCGCAAACCCCCCTCAATCC
>JAITEO010000236.1 GCA_031281985.1 Zoogloeaceae bacterium
ATACCCCCCAACACATCCGCCTATTTTATTCCCCCCCGGCCCCACCCCCCCCCCTGCCGGGGGGGGGGGGGGGGTGGGTACCGCGGCAGGGGAACAGGGACGGTTCGATGCAGACCGAACCGCCGCAACCCCCCCTCGTTCCCCCCTTGTCAGGGGGGAGGACAAGGTCGCGGGCTGGTCTGGCGAAGCCAGATGCAGCGTGCGCCTGGCCTATTTCACCGTCCATGTCGTTTTGCCGTTTTCAAAGGTCTTCTTGTTCGGCTGGTACATAGCGTAGTAACGCGCCGGAGGCAGGACGAAGCGGCCTTTCTGGGCGAAGCGCAGCAGGTGGCGGATGACCGCCGAATCCTCTTTTTGCAGGGAATCCAGCGGCACGCCATAGCGGTCGCGCTGGATTTCGGCGCGGCTTTTTTCCATCGCTTCGCCATCGACCATGAGTCCCCAGGTGCTGGGTTCGATCGCCGCGCCGGGGGGCAGGGGGACTTCCAGCAGACCATGACGCATTTCGCTCGCCAGGTCCATGAGGACGATTTCGTCCAGATACAGGGATTGGGTGGAGATGGCCTCGCCCTCTTGCAACGGAACGGCGGCAAACCCGCCTTCTTCCTGTTTTTCCAGCCGGTACAACCGCCGCTCGATGGTGCCCAGCGCGTCGGCGTTTTTCCTTGTAGCGGCCTTTTCCGCCGTGTCATAGCGCAGGACGGCGGTGACGCCGGTTGCGGCGGCGTTCAGCCGCAGTTCCTTCGGCAGCGCCGCGGATTTGGGCCAGCGCCATTCGCTCTGCCCAAAAAGGTTCGCCGCGCCCTTTTGCCAGTCGCCTTGCGGCGCCAGTTGGGAGGGGACGGCGGCGGCAAGGCCGCCCAGGGCTTTTTGCGTCCAGACCAGGGTCAGGGCGCGGTCTATCGTCGGCGTGTGTTCGCGCACCGCCGCCAGGATTTCCGGCGCGGCGGATGGGTCTTCCTTTCCCGCCAAGAGCAGCAGGGCGCGCGCGGAAGGATGGCCGCTCTCGCGCAACAGGCGCACGGCGGCGTCGATCTGCCCGTTCAGGCGCGCGTTGGGCGGCAATCCCGCCTCCTTGGCCATCAGCAGGAGCAGGACGCGCGCGTAGGCCTGGCTCAAGGCGGTTTCCTGTTCGCCCAGGATGGGACTGGTGGTCAGATCCTTTTGCGCGGCTTGCTGGTAGAGATCGTCTTCCTTTGCGTCCTCATTGTCCTTTAACGCCCCTTCCAGCAGGGTGCGCACCGGCAGGCCGATCTGCTGCATGAACCACAGGCTCAACGTGCGCGGCAGCACGTGTTCCGCGCCATAGTGCTCCTGGAGCAGCAGGCGTTCCCAGTGTTCGGCGGGCAGTTGGATGCCCAGGGCGCGCGTGGCGTGCCAATCCGCGTAGTAGGCGTAGGCGGAAAAGAACAGGGAAGGGGATTCTGCGTTGCTCCACCAGCCGAATGTGGCGTTCGGCCCGGCCAGCGCCGCCAGGCGCAGGCGTTGGCTGTAGAGCGCCTGCCACAGCCGTCCGCTTTTGCCGCTCGACTTGTCCGTCGTCAGCAAGGGCGTGACGATGGCAAGCGGAATCAGGCGGCTGGCGGTCTGTTCGGCACAACCCCAGGGATATTCGATCAGGGAATCCGCAATGCGTAAAAAGTGTTCGCTGCCGTTCTGGGCAAAGGAAAGACGCAGGTTTTTCGCGTCGGCGGGCAAGGAGAGCGCGATTTCCGGTTGCCCGTCCAGCGCCAGGCGTTGTTCCTCCACGCTCTGCCAGGCCGCGGATTCCACGGTGAGCGGCACTTCGAGCGCGTCGACTTCCTGCTTTTCTTCGCGCACCACGACGCGTGCCGTCTGCGCGCCGGAAAATTCCGGCAGCTTGAAGACCAGGTAATTGACGCCGCGTTTCAGCTTCGCTTCCTGCGTCAGGGTTTTGCCGGCAACGGTGAGGAGCGCGCTGACCGGGCGGCTTTCCTTGCCGTTGTTGAAGATGGCGATGGCGGCTTCGGGCGTGTCGCCCGCGCGCAGCCAGTTGGGCGACGTCCATTTGGCGTAGAGGGATTTGTCGGAGTGCAAGAAGGAGACGCCCTGTCCATAGACGCCGCTCTTTTCGGATGGATTCAGCGCCACGGCGCGCACCGTGATGCGCCAGCGCGACAGGGCGTCCGGCATCTTGAAGGAAAAGCTCGCCTTGCCCTGCGCGTTCGTCACCAGTTCCGGCAGCCAGGCGGCGGTATCGGTGTCGTCGCGGCGGGCGCGTTCGGCCAGCTTGATGCCGCGCTCGTTGTATTGATGCCGCGCGGGCGGCTGGCGCGTCGCGCCCTGGGCGTAGCGCGTGGCTTCGTCATAGGTGATGAAATTCAGGCTCGCGCCGGTGCGCACGTTGTTGCGCCGCACATGCTGGAAGAATTCGACCATGTTGGGCGCGATTTCCGGTTGCAGCGCATAGATCATTTCATCGACCACGGAAACGACCAGCAGGGCGGGCACGCCCTTGCCGCGCAGGGTGGCGGTGACATCGACCGTCACCGTCTCGCCCGGCAAGGCCACCTTCCTGCGGCTGGCGATGTTCAGTTCCAGTTGCTCGACCGCCACTACCAACCCCTGGTTCTGGAAGACGTATTCGCCATCCTTCACATAGACCAGCGAGAGCGTGGTGTTCGGCGCGTGCTTTTCCGTTACCGGAATGCGCGCGCGCCACTGCTTGGGCGAAAGCCGCTCGGCGCTGATCCAGCTCGCGCCTTTTTGGGCGGCCAAAGAGAGCAGGGCGCTGGCTTCCACGTTGTCGCGCTCCAGCGTCAGCAGGGCTTCCTCGACCGGCTCGGAAAAGGTGATCAGCACTTCCGCCGTCTCGCCGGGCTGGTAGCGTTCCTTGTTGGCGACCATCTCGATTGCGCCGGGCGTGACCGCAACCCCGTCGCCGCTGACCCAGTGCATGTCCGCCGCCACGATGTTGCCCGCCGCATCGCGCAAGAGGAGCGAATAGGAGCCGGACTGCGCCAGTTCGGGCTGCCATTTTTCGCCCGGTTTCAAGGGCGCGGAGAATTTGCCGCTCGTCTTGTGCTGGTCTTCCAGGCGGATGATCTCCCAGCTTGCGGGCGGCGGCGCGCTTTCCTCCTCCGCCGTCAGGGTGAAGGAGGTTCGCTCGCCCGGCGCGGAAAACCGGCGCTCGCTGACGAGCCGCCAGCTCGCGGCGGCGCGTTCCACCAGCAATTCCTGCGATTTGCGCACCCGATAGGCCGCGCCGTCAGTCGCCAGGAAGGAAAAGATCAGGCGCGAAGGCTCCTTCACCGGCGGCAGGGAAAACCTGGCCTCGCCCTTGTCGTCCGTGGTCAGCGCGCTGGTATTGACTTCCACCGGAAACAGCCCGCCATAGCGCAATTCGCCGGAAACCATGGTCAAGGTCTGCGCGCGCAACTTGAGATCGACCGTCACGTTGCCCACGGGCTTGCCGTCCGGGTAGGCCAGGCGAATCGTGCCGCCGATTTCCTCGCCCGTCTTGAAATGCGGACGATCAGGGATCAGGGTGATGTCGAAATGCGGCTTCACATATTCGGCAACGCGAAACGCCGCGCTGTAGCGCTTTTCCTGATACTTGATGCGGATGTCGTAGCCGCCCGCCACCGCGTCGTCCGGCAGGCGAAAGGCCATGTCCGCGCCCTTTTCCGGCGCAAGGCGCAAGGCTTCGCCGCCCACGGGCGTGCCGTTGGGGTCCAGCACCTCGACATCCAGCGGCGCGGCGGCGGCGCGCGTGGATTCGTTGGCCGAGCGGTAATGCCGCCCGAAGAACTTGAGCCGCACCCAGTCGCCCGGCTGGTACAGCGGACGGTCGGTCACGGCATAGAGCTTGGTGTCGTAGATTTCGCTGTCATAGTAGAAGTTTTCCGAGACGAACACGCCGCCGGATGCGTCCTCGCCCAGCAGGTAGGTGTGTTCCGGGCTGGTGTGGCGCAGGGTGGCAAGACCGTTGGCGTCGGTGGTCGCGGAAGCCAGCACGCCGCGCCCGTCGGTCCATTGCAGCTTCGCGTCCGCGACCGGAATCCCCTTGTCCCTTGCCGCCGTCCATACCGTCAGCGTGCCGGAAGCCATCTTGGTGATGGCCACGGTGTCGGAAATGAAGACCAGCGTCAGCGCGCGATGCTCGCCCAGGATGGCCTCGGCGATGTACAAGCCCGGCGGCAGCTTGCCCAGCGGCACGTAGAAATTGTAATCGTTGCGCGGCATGAAATCGCTGGAAGAACCCTGCATGCTCACGTCCTGCGGCGGCGTGGCGGGTGCGGCGGCCATCAGGGGATAGCGAAAACTGTGCGTCAGCGTAAATCCTTCCAGCGGCTTGAACGGCGTCGTGGGGCGGTACTGGGGAGAAACCGTGCGCGTTCCCAGCGCCGGAACCGTCGCCGTCACCGAATGCTTCGCCTGCCGCGAGAACAGGTCGCGCCACAGACTGCGCGACGAGTTCCAGGCGTTGCTCCACAGATAGGAAAGCGTGTTGGCGACGCCG
>JAITEO010000285.1 GCA_031281985.1 Zoogloeaceae bacterium
GTTCAGACGACGGCGTAGGGGCGGCAATCTGCCGCCCGCTTGGGGTCGAGTTCGGGCGGCAGATTGCCGTCCCTGCGTCACGGGTGCACTCCAAAGGGGTGCAATGAAAAGTGGAGGAACCAAACAAAGCGCCACCGCCTGTCGTCCCCTCTCCCCCAATTCTTTGGGGGAGAGGGTGCCCGGCAGGGCGGGAGAGGGGGTGGCACGGTGCGTTGTCAGGGCTTCCGGGAAAGTTGCGGCCTGCAAGTCCACCCGCAAGCGGGGTAGGGGACAGCGAGCGGCGGTGCTTCGTCCGGGATGAATTATCAGTATGGCATCTTCCGCTTTGAATCGCGCCCATTTTTTGACGGATTGACACGCCAACACAGGACTTCTGCTAGAATCCAACGCGTTTGTACTTTCTACCCAAAGAGTGATTTTCATGGCATACGATTCTTCTCGAGACGACAAGAAGGGCTGGGGCGGGAATCCGTTTGCCGCGCCGGAGGCGGAAGTCGATGAAATCCGCAGCGAAACGGGGGGATACGCGCTCCTGCTCGAACCCAATCACCTCACCGCGGGCGCGGGGATCACCTGGATACGGGAAGGGTGGGCGCTGATGCGCGGGCATATCTTGACGTGGATAGGGATGGGATTCCTCTGCATGCTCATTCTGGCCGTCCTGCAGCTCATCCACCCCAGTATCGGAGGGTTCCTGCAGATTCTCTTCGCGCCCGTGTTCATCGCGGGGATGATGCTGGCGTGCCGGGCGAAGGAGCAAAAGGAAGGGGTCCGCCTCTTTCATCTGTTTGCCGGATTCTCCAAACGGACGGGTTCCTTGCTGTTGCTGGGGCTGTTCGATCTCCTGATGCTCTTCTTTGCCATCATGCTGACGAGCGTCAGCTTTGCCCTGTTGTTCAGGCCAGCCTTCGCCTATGATCTTTTTGTCGGCAGCAGTGGGCTTGTTCCGATCTGGCCGGTGATTTTTCTGGGCGTCTTCCTCATGCTTACCGTCATTCCATTTTTCATCGTGCAGGGGCTGTCGCCACAACTGGTGGCGCTGCATGAAGACCTGACGGCGTGGGGCGCGTTCAAGCTGTCCGTGCGGGGAATGTTGCGCAATATCCTGTCGTTCGTGGTGTCTGGAATCGCCTTCTTCATTCTGCCAACTGTGGTATTGGGGATCGTTTTCTATGCGCAGGACATTTCGGTGCAGACTCCGCTTTCGGTGCAGATTCCGATGGTTCTGTGCGCGTTATTTTTTATACCATTCAATTTCTGCGTCTTCTACGCCGCCTACCGCGACATCTTCATCCGGCCGCATTGAAGAAAGATTACCCGGTGTCGGCCATGAACGCGGCAAACCCCATCCCCCGGCTGGACACGATCCACCGGGTGCTGACGCCCGAGGGCTGCGAACTGGAATTGCGCCTGGCGGGAGGAATCATCCGGGCGCGCGCCTGGCTCATCGATTTCTTTTTCCGCATGCTGTTTTTTTCGGGGTGTGTCTTCATCCTCTCCCGCAGCGGTCGCATGGGCGAGGCGCTGTTGTTCCTGCTGGCTTTTCTGCTGGAATGGCTGTATCCCGTCGTGTTCGAGGTGTTCTGCGAGGGGGCGACGCCCGGCAAGCGCTTTTCTGGGCTGGTGGTGTTGCGCGACGACGGCACGCCGCTGGACTGGAGCGCCTCGGTGGCGCGCAATTTCTTGCGCGCCGTGGATTTTTTGCCTTTCTTCTACGCCCTTGGTCTCGTCACGATGGGGCTGAACCGGGAAGGCAAGCGCCTGGGCGATCTGCTCGCGGGGACGCTGGTGGTCTACCGCCAGACGGTGCCGCCGCCCAAGGTGATGGATGACGATACGAAAGCAGAAGTCCTGCCGTTTACCCTTACCGAGGCGGAACAGCGCGCCCTCATCGAATACCGTCTGCGCGCCCCCGGTTTTTCCCGCGCGCGCGCCGGGGAACTGGCGCAACTGGCAACCCCCCTGATCGCGGAACTGCCGCCCGACGCGGCCAGGGAGCGCCTCGTGCATCTGGGCAATTACCTCCTGGGACGCGGCGCGCTGGCGGCCAGGACGGAGGAGGCCGGATGAAGGAAAGCCAGTTCGTCGCCCTGCGGGAAAAAGAGTGGCTGGCCTGGGATCTGTGGCTGGAGGGGAACAAGCGGCAATCCCGCGCCAAACGCCAGGCAGCGTCAATCACCCTGGAAAACCTGCCCTCGGCCTTTCGCCGTCTCTGCCACGACGTGTCGCTGGCGCGCGACCGGCACTATTCCAGCGTGCTCATCGACGCCCTGCAACAGCGCGTGCTGGCGGCGCATCAGCGCGTCTATGGCGCGCGCGGGGATTTGCGCAGGCGCTGGCTGGTTTTCCTGGGCGCGGGGCTGCCGCGTCTGGTGCGCGCCGAGCGGCGTTTCGTGTTCGCGGCGGCCTTCCTGTTTTTCGTCCCCTTGCTTGCCTGCATCCTGCTGGCGCAAATCTTTCCCGAGAGCGTCCATTACATCCTCTCGCCGGATACCACCGCCGAATACGAGCGGATGTACGCGCCCGAAGCGCAGCGTCTGGGCGCGTCGGCCAAGGACGCCGCCGATGGGCAACTGGCGCTGTTGATGTACTACATCGGCAACAACGTGCAAATCAATTTCCGGTGTTTTGCGGGTGGCATGCTCTTTGGCCTGGGCAGCGTGCTTTTGCTGATCTACAACGGTCTCGTGATCGGCATGGTGGCCGGGTACATCACAGAAGTGGGCTATATCGACACCTTCTGGGGCTTCGTTGCCGGACACAGCGCCCCGGAACTGATTGGCGCGGTGCTCTCCGGCGCGGCGGGGCTGAAAATCGGCTACGCGCTGATCGCGCCAGGACGGCGACGGCGGCGGGAGGCGCTCACCGAGGCGGCGCGAGGCGCGGTGCGGCTTCTCTACGGCGCGGCCTTTTTGACCTTCTGCGCGGCTTTCGTGGAATCCCTGTGGTCGCCGGCGCGGAGCTTGCCCTTTGCGCTCAAGATCGGCGTGGGGCTTGCCTTCTGGGGCGTGCTCATCGCCTATTTCTGCCTTGCCGGAAGGGGCAGGCATGCGGCTTGATCGCCTCGAACTCGAATTGCGCCGCCGCACGCCCTGGGAGGCGCTGGATCTGGGCATGGGCATGGTGCGGCGCTGGGCGCTGCCGGTCTATCGCGTCTGGTTCCTCTTCCTCCTGTTGCCGGCGCTCCTGATCCTGCTCCTGTTTTCGGAAAATGTGTGGGTCTGGCTTGGCGTGTGGTGGCTGAAACCCGTGGCGGATCGCCTGCTGCTCAAGGTCTTCGCGGAAGCGAGCTTTGGCGCGCCGCCGACGATCAAACAGGTCTGGCAAAGCCTGCCGGAACTCCTGCGCCGCAGCGGTCTCTTTGCGTCGCTCACCTGGAGACGCCTGTCCTTTTATCGTTCCTTCACGCTGCCCATCCTGCAACTGGAAGGCCAGCGCGGCGAGGCGTTTCGCAAGCGCGGACGCATTCTTGGGCGCAAGACGCAGGGCTACGCCACCTGGCTGATGCTGGTCTGCGTCCACTGCATCGTCATCTTCGAGGTGGGCTTGCTGCTCCTGGCGTTTTGGCTGACGCCCGGCGACTTCCTGCAGGAATCGCTGTTCGCGCGAGGAGTGGATGGCGCGATGAACCGCTTCGAGAGCATCTTCTATGTGTTGCTCTGGTTGTCGGCGGAAACGCTCGTGGAACCCTTCTACGTTGCCGCCGGATTTTCGCTCTATCTCAACCGGCGCAGCGACCTGGAGGGCTGGGACATCGAAGTGGCCTTTCGCCGCATGCAGGATGAACGGACGCAGGCAACGCCCGCGCGGCTGGGCAAGGGCGCGGCCTCTGTCGTCCCGGCGATGCTCCTGGCCTTGCTGTTCGGCTTTGCCGCCCAGCCTTTTTCCTCCGCCCGCGCCGAGGACGCCGAAAACCGCGCGCCGCCGGAAGAAGCGGTACAGGCGGAAGCCGTCGTGCGCGTGGAAGGCGAAGCGCGCCGCCAGGCGCTATCGGTGCTGGCGGGGCCGGATTTTGGTCGCGTGGAAGAAAAGACGCGATGGCGCTGGCGGAATCAGTCCGGTGCGGATCGGAACGCGCAGAAGCAAAATGCCCAGGAGCAGGACTGGGATCTTGACGGATCGGGGCTGATCGAGTTCTTCGGCGGTTTGGCGAAGTTCGTGCGCATTCTGCTGTATGGGCTGATCGTCCTGGCGCTGGCGGTCTGCGTCGTCTTTTTCTATCGCAACCGGGCGCTTTTCCGGCAAAAGGCGCAGCCGCAAAAAAGCGCGCGCCCGCAAACCCTGTTCGGGCTGGACTTGCGCCCGGACGCCTTGCCGGACGACATTCCCACGACCGCGCTGGCCGAAGCGGAGGCCGGCCATTGGGTCGCGGCGCTCTCGCTGCTCTATCGCGGCGCGCTGGTGACGCTGATCGAGCGCGACCGCGTCATCTTTCGCGCGGGCGATACCGAAGACCTGTGCCTCCTGCGCGTGCGCGGGCATGTCCAGGACGAGGCGCTCACGGTTTTCGCGGCATTGTTGCGCGACTGGAAAGCGGCGGCCTATGCCGGGAGCTTGCCGACGCTGGCGCGCATACGCGCCCTGTGCGCGGACTGGCGCGCGCATTTTGCCGTGTCGCCCGCCGCTGGCGAGGAGGGCGCATGAGCCGCCGCGCCCTGCTCTTCTGGATATTCGGCAGCCTCGTGTTCGTGGCGCTGGCGGCGTATTTCTTCGCGCAGAACGTGGAATGGGAAACCTATCGGGAAAAAGGGAAGATGTCGCTGGAAGCGCGGCGCAATCCCTATCTGGCGACAGAGCGTTTTCTTGCGCGCATGGGGCGCGAGACACGACGGATCAAAAATCCGTCCGCCCTGGATTCCCTGCCGGAAGGCGGCGTGCTGGTGCTGGCGAATGAGCGCGATAATGCGGGTCTCTATACCCGCCTTGCCCGCTCGCAAGCGATACTGAATTGGGTAGAGCGCGGCGGTTATCTCATCCTGGAGCGTGACAGGGGAACGGTAGAAAATGACCTGCTCCTTGAGCCGTTTGAGGTAATGGATAACGACAACATGACAGAAAGGCCAGGCATCGTGCGCCATGAGCGCGACATGGACGCCCCATC
>JAITEO010000296.1 GCA_031281985.1 Zoogloeaceae bacterium
TCAGCAAAAAAGGGCAGGCGAAGCCTGCCCTTTTTTGGAGTAAAGGCGAGGAAACCCACTACCCTCTGCACGATTTCCGTAGGGGCGCACTGCGTGCGCCCGCAAATCGTTCCGCTGCATAACGGCTGACGGGCGCGCGCAGCGCGCCCCTACGAAACCGTTCAGACCGCGCTGGTATTTCCTTGGTTTTAACGGGTTGAAGGCGAAGCTTCGCTTTGCCTTCAACCCCTGACCAACCCGGCAAAAAGTAGCCTTTTACTTTTTGACGTTTCCCAGTAACTGCCGAACGTCATCGGCGATCTCTTCCGGTGTGGCGATGTGGGGGATTTCCAGGCGCAGGCGTCCTGTCGGGTCGTAGGCGTAGGTGCCGACGCTGTGATCGACGCTGTATCGATCCGGCGTTTCTCCCGGCGCGATCCGGTAGACCACGTGGAAGGCGCGCGCCATTTCCGGCGTTCTTTCCGGACTGGTGTATAGCCCAACGAAGCTCGGGTGGAAGGCGGGCGCGTAGTTGCGCAGCACTTCCGGCGTGTCGCGCGCCGGGTCCAGGGTGACGAACAAGACCTGCACCTGCGCGGCCTCTTGCCCCAACAGTTCCATGACCTGCGAAAACCGGTACAGGGCGCTGGGACAGGCGTCCGGACAATGCGTGTAGCCAAAGAAGACCAGCACCACCTTGCCGCGCCAGTCCGCCAGGGAGCGCGTCTGTCCCTGGATGTCCGTCATTTCGAACCCCTCGCCATAATGCGCCTGTATTTCCTTGGCATGAAAAGGCGACGCGGCCGGCGCTTCCTCCGCATCCTTGGACACGCTACAGGCCGCAAGAAACGTCAATAACCCGACGACAAGAAGTCTTCGCATTTTTTCAGGCTCCATCCAATGCAATGTTTGTTCTCGATAGAACTTTTATGCAGCATTCCGTGACTTGGAATGCATGCAGCAATGATGACAAATATATCCTCGTGATTTCAGGGCGTTCGGAGGGTGTCATGCTTTGTTCATATAAAGAATCGTCCGTTGAATTACGGACTGCCGCGCAATGATAAGGTAGAGGAAAGCGAGGTGACAACCCGGACCGTGGTTCCGTTTCGGAAACGACAGCCGATCGCCGCGTCCGGTACAATGAAATCCTCTTCGTTCGGAAAGGCTTGGCATGGAAAAATACCGCTATCGCATCACCCTGGAATCCCTGGACGCTTTAACGGAACCCCGCGCGTTGCAGTTCGATTTTGGCAATCGCGACGACATCTTTCTCATTCTGGAGCGGTTGAGGCAGCGTGACGATTTTGCCGCCGAGGAGATTCCCCCGTTTGCCCTGGGACTCAAGCTGTTGGGCAAGACGCTGATGGAAAACCGGGAGAATCCCCTGTTGGCGTCGTTCAAGCCGCATTTCGTGGCCTTCATGCGGGAACTGAAGAAAGGTACCCCGGAAAAGACCGGGTGATGCGCCGCGAAGCGCCGGGGAGGGAAACGGGGCGGCTATTGCTCGTTTGCTTCCTGGCGGGGGACCTTCTCTCCCCACGGCGCGACCTTGAAGAGCAGCAGCATTCCTGGCACGGCAAGCAGCGTGCAGAAGAAGAAAAATCTGACCCAGCCCATGTATTCCACCAGCCCGCCCGCCGTGGCGTTGATGAAGGAGCGCGGCATGGCGGCCAGGCTCGTGAAGAGCGCGAACTGTGTTGCCGTGTAGGCCGGGTGCGTGGCGCGGGCGATGAACGCGGTAAAGGCCGTCGTGCCCAGGCCCACGCCCAGGTATTCGGCGGAAATCACCAGGGCGAGCGCCAGGCGGTTTTCCAGCGTGATGCCGCCTTCCGTAAATGGCCCCAGCCAGGCAAGCCAGGCAAAGCCCAGAATCGTGACGAGCTGTACGACGCCGAAAACCCACAGGGCGCGGTTGATGCCGATCTTGATCATCCACAGGCCGCCCACCATGCCGCCGATCACGGCTGGCCAAAGTCCCGCGTGCTTGGCGATCAGGCCAATGTCGGGCATGGAAAACCCCATCTTGAGATAGAACGCGGTGGAAAGCGCGGTCGCCAGCGAGTCGCCCAGCTTGTAGAGAAAAATGAAGGCGAGGATGAAAAGGGCGTTCTGCCATCCCTGGCGTCCCAGGAATTCCCGGAATGGCTCGACGCAGGCGGCCTTGAATGTGCGGGGCAAGCCCTTGGCGACTTCGGGTTCCTTGACGTTGAGCGCCAGCAGCATGCCGGGGATCATGAACAGCGCCGTGATCCAGAAGACCTCGCTCCACGGCAGGCGATCCGCCAGGATCAGGGAAAGCGAACCGGGCACCAGCCCCGCGATCCGGTAGGCGTTCACATGCACCGCGTTGCCGATGCCCAGTTCCGCATCCAGGAGAATCTCGCGGCGAAAGGCGTCGAGTGCGATGTCCTGCGTCGCGGCGAAGAAGGCGATGAGGATCGCGAGCACGGCCACGGTGACGGTTTGCGTCGTGGGGTCGAAACCGCCCAGGATGCCGATCAGGCACAGGAGGCCGAGCTGGGTGATGAGCATCCAGCCCCGGCGTCGTCCCAGGGGCGGCGCATAGCGATCGAGCAGCGGCGCCCAGAGGAATTTCCAGGTGAAGGGAAGCTGGGTCAGGGTGAAAAGGCCGATGGTGGCAAGATTGAGGCCATTCTTCGTCAGCCAGGCGGGAACCAGGTTGATGAGCAAAAACAGCGGCAAGCCGGACGAAAAACCCGTAAACACGCAAATCAGCATCTTGCGGGTAAGGAGCGGCCGAAGCCCGGAAAACAAGGACATGGGCGTTACGCGGGAAGAGAAGCGAGCAGGGTTTCCAACCGCTTTTGCGCATGCGCGGCCGCCGCCGCGACCT
>JAITEO010000308.1 GCA_031281985.1 Zoogloeaceae bacterium
GGGTAAAGGCAAGGAAAAACCAGCGCGATCGGCACGGTTTTCGTAGGGGCGCACTGCGTGCGCCCGTTCACAGCCGTCACGCGGCGAAATGGTTTGCGGGCGCACGCGGTGCGCCCCTACGACCGGGCGCGGATGAGCGGGGCTTTTCGTTCAATCCGGCTTGCCGCTGGAAACCAGCACCATTGCTGGGCGCAGTACGCGTTCGGCCAGCAGGTAGCCTTTTTGCAATACCTGCGCGATGTGGTTGGCTTCCCTGTCGCTGGCGATCATCTGGATGGCCTGGTGCAGGTGCGGGTCGAATTTTTCGCCCAGCGGGTTGATTTCCTTCAAGGCGGATTTTTCAAAGGCAGCAACGAGTTGTTTCAGGGTCAGTTCCACGCCGCCACGCAGGTCGTCCGCCGTCTGCTTCTCGCTGGCGAGCGCCGCTTCCAGGCTGTCCTTGACCGTCAACAGTTCGCTTGCGAATTTCTCGATGCCGAATTTATGCGCCTTGGCGATTTCTTCCTGCGCCCGCCGCCGCACGTTCTCGGTCTCGGCCTTGGCGCGCAGCCAGTTATCCTGTAGCTCGGCGTTTTTCTGCTCCAGCGCCGCAATCTGGGCAACAAGGTCAGAAGCGGCGGCATCCGCGCAGGAAGGTTCCGGCGCGGGCACGGTTTCTGCATGCGTCACTTCATCTTTGGATGGGTCGGCATCTGCCGGGACTTGCGTTTGCGAGGTGTTGTCTTGGCTCATCTGTAGGCTCCCATGAATACCCTGGGTTATGGGGACAAAAAAAGTTTTTTCAAGCCGGTGCTGGATTTTGTTAGCATTCCCCTTTCTGACACGCTGCACCGACAGGTAACTGGACTTGACAACATGGAAAGCATTGGCAAATACCGCATCATCCGGGAATTGGGCAAGGGCGCGACCGCCGTGGTGTACCTTTGCCAGGACCCGGATATCGACCGGCAACTGGCGGTCAAGGTGGTGCAGTTCAATCACAAGAATGTGGCGGTTTCCCGGCGCTTGCGCAAGCTCTTTCGCACGGAACGCATGATTTCCGAACGCCTCAACCACCCCAACATCGTGCGCGTCTATGATGCCGAAGTCCAGGAAAACCAGGCGTATATCGCCATGGAATACGTAGACGGCGTCTCCCTGGAAGAATTCTGCCACATCGATCGCCTGTTGCCCCTGCATCGTACCATCGGCATCATCTTCAAGTGTTGCATGGCGCTGGATCACGCCTACCATCAAGGTGTCATCCACCGCGACATCAAGCCTGCCAACATCCTGGTGGATAGGGAGGACAACCCCAAGATTGCCGATTTCGGCCTGGCGATCAACATCAACAAGGACATGGATCGGGATTCCACCTTCGTGATGGGCGTGGGTTCCCCAGCCTACATGTCGCCGGAGCAGATCAAGGCGTATCCGCTGAACCAGAAGACCGACCTCTATTCCCTGGGCGTGGTGCTGTTCCAGATGCTCACCGGACGCCTGCCTTTCCGGGCGCAGGATCAGGCGACGCTGGTCTACAAAATCATGAACATGGATCCGCCGCTTGCCTCGCGCATGAATCCCAATGTGCCGGTCAAGCTCGACGCCATTCTCAAGAAGGCGCTGGAAAAGAATCTCTACAGCCGCTACAGCAACGGCGCGGAATTCGCCAAGGAACTCTCCTCGGTGCGCTACAAGATCATGACCGACAACGAAGACCACGCGCGCCAGGATAACGAGCATTTTTCCGCCCTGCGCAAGCTGGAGTTCTTCCTTGAATTCGAGAACGTGGAATTGTGGGAAATCCTGCGTTCCGCGGTGTGGCGCAAGGTTGGCAATGGCGTCGCGCTGATGCGGGAAGGCGAGGAAGACCGGCGTTTCGGCGTTCTGGTTTCGGGTCAGGTGGAAGTCTCCTGCGAAGGCAAGGTGCTCTGCCGCCTGGGCGCGGGAGAAGTCATCGGCGAAATGTCCTATCTTTCCCCCGCCGAAGGCAAACGCGGCGCGACGGTGGTGACGCTGGAACCCTGCCTCTTCGTGGAAATCAGCGGCCCGGCGCTGGCAATGGCCTCGGATGAACTCCAGGACCGCATGCGCAACGCCCTGATCGCCAAAATCATCACCCGCCTGCGCGCCGCCAACCGACGCCTGCTGGAACAAGCCGAAGCCGTGAGCGTCGAAGGCAGCGGCACCCTGCCACAAGGCGGCGACGGCTTGAAACTCGAACTGTTATAAGGAAAACGTCAAAAAGTAAAAATCTACTTTTTGCCGGGTTAGTCAGCAAAAAAGGGCAAGCGAAGCTTGCCCTTTTTTGGGTAAAGACAAGGGAACCCACTACACGTTCACCTGGCCGTAGGGGCGCATTGCATGCGCCCGTCTGCCATCACGCGGAATTGATGGTTTGCGGGCGTGCGCAGCGCGCCCCTACGAGAATTGCACCAGGGGAGCGCAATCCAAAGTGGAATGACCCAACGCAGCGCCGCCGCTTGCCGTCCCCTCTCCCCCAATCCTTTGGGGGAGAGGGTGCCCGGCAGGGCGG
>JAITEO010000013.1 GCA_031281985.1 Zoogloeaceae bacterium
AGGGGTTTGCGGCAGTGGAGCAGGCACCAAAGTTGGATGCGAAACGAACCCCACTGCTCGCTGCAACTTTCCCGGAAGCCCTGACAACGTGCCGTGCCGCCCCCTCTCCAGCCCTGCCGGGCACCCTCTCCCCCAAAGGATTGGGGGAGAGGGGACGGCCAGCGACGGCGCTTCGCCTGGAAAGGTTTTTCCTCCACTTTTACTTGCACCCCATCAAAATGAGCGAACATCGCTCCTCTGTCTTCTGCTACGGGCGAAGATAGGTGACGAAGGCAAAGGGGATGCCGTTTTCGCTGACGTGTGTTTCTCGCCTTGTCTCTTGCCATTCCTTTCGATCGAAGTCGGGGAAGTGGGCGTTGCCGGGGATTTCCTGGTCGATTTCGGTGAGCAGCAGGCGGCGGGCGGCGGGTAGCGCCAGGGCGTAGAGTTGCGCGCCGCCGATGAGAAAGGCTTCGGCGTCCTGCGTCAGCGCCAGCGCCTCTTCCAGCGAGTGCGCCAGATACGCGCCTTCTGGCAGGGGATAGCCGGGCTGGCGGCTGACGACGATATTGCGGCGCTCCGGCAGGGGACGAAAGGCCGCGGGCAGGGATTCCCAGGTCTTGCGTCCCATGATGACCGGATGACCGCGCGTTGCCGCGCGAAAATGCCGCATGTCTTCGGCAAGATGCCAGGGCAGACGGTTGTCGATGCCGATGACGCGGTTTCTGGCTACCGCGGCAATCAGGGTGAGGCCGGGCGCGCTCATGCGCCGCGCCTTGTTTTCAGGGCGGCAATCAGCCCGCGCGTGGAAGCGTCCAGCGCCGCGCCGGGCGTTCTTTCCCCCTCGTCTTCCAGGTGGGGCAGGAGGCGTTGCGCCATCTTTTTGCCCAGTTCCACGCCCCATTGATCGAAGGCGTTGAGATTCCACAGCACGCCCAGGCAAAAGACCTTGTGTTCGTAGAGCGCCAGCAATTGCCCCAGAACATGCGGGGTCAGGCGTTCGAGCAGCAAGGTGGTGGAAGGTTGATTGCCGGGAAACGCCCGCCAGGGCAGCAGCGCCGCGTCCACCTGGCGGGCGCGGGCTTCTTCCGGCGTCTCGCCAAAGGCCAGCGCGGCGGATTGGGCAAGGCCGTTGGCCAGAAGGTGCAGATGGTGATCGGGCAGGGGAAAGTCGGCGTGTTTCAGCAAGAGAAAATCGCACGGGATAAGCGCCCTGCCCTGATGCAGAAGCTGGAAAACGGCGTGCTGTCCGCTGGTGCCGACCGCGCCCCAGAGGATGGGACTGCCGCCGTGGGTCAGGGGCGCGCCCTGGCGATCCACGGATTTGCCCAGGCTTTCCATTTCCAGTTGTTGCAGGTAGGCGGGAAAAAGTTCCAGCGACTGGCTGTAGGGAAAAATGCCGTGACTGTGCGCGCCCAGCGCGTCGAAGTTCCAGAGATCGAGGAGCGCCAGGGTCAGCGGCAGGTTCTTTTCGGGCGGCGCTTCCAGGAAATGCGCATCCATCTGGCGCGCGCCCGAAAGCAGGGCGGCAAAGCCGGAAAAGCCGATGGCGAGCGCCAGGGAAAGACCGACGGGCGACCAGAGCGAAAAACGTCCGCCGACGCCATCGCCAAACAGGAAGACGCGCGAGGCCGGGATGCCGAAGGCGGTTGCCGCCGCCAGGTTGCTGGTGACGGCAACGAAATGCCGCGCCACGGCGTCTTCTCCCACGCGGGCATCGGCATCCGGCAGGGAGGCTTCCACCCATTCCCGCGCCGTGCGGGCGTTGGTCAGCGTCTCCTGCGTGCCGAAGGTTTTGCTGACGACGATGAACAGGGTGGAACGCGGATTCAGACGCGCCAGGAGCGGCGCCAGCGCCGCGCCATCCACATTGGCGACGAAATGCAGGCGCAAATCCGGATGCTGGCAGGCGGCCAACGTCTGCACCGCCATGCGCGGCCCCAGATCGGAGCCGCCGATGCCCAGATGCACCACGTCGGTCACATGTTCGCCGCCGCCGGATGGCGCGCGCAGCGCCGCGCAAAAGGCGCGCATGCGCTCCAGGTTTTCCGCCACTTCGCGCCCTATGGCCGCATCCGGCGCGTCCTGCGCCAAAGCGCGCAGCGCCATGTGCAACACAGCGCGGTTTTCCGTGTGATTGATGGCCTCCCCCGCCGCCATGCGCCGCCGCCAGAGGGCCAGATCGCTGGCTTGCGCAATCTGGCGCAGCAGACGCAAGGTCTGGGCGGTGACGCGCTGCTTGGAAAAATCCATCAGGATGTCGCCGCTTTGCAGCGAAAAAGCGGCAAACCGCTGAGGATCCTCGGCAAACAGGGTACGCAGATGCGTCGCGCGCATCTCCTCCGCATGCCGATACAGGTCTTGCCAAGCAGCTTTTAAGGTATTTATCTTCGTCATAATTCGTGTTCGTCAAAAAGTAAAAATCCACTTTTTGCCGGTTTGATTTGGGTTTCAAGGCAAAGCAAGCTTCGCCTTGAAACTGTTAAAACCAACGCAAAACCTGCGCCGATCTGTGCGGTTTTCGTAGGGGCGCACTGCGTGCGCCCGCAACTTATCCCGCCGCGTGACGGCTGACGGGCGCAGAGAGTGCGCCCCTACGTACCGTACAGACGGTAGTGGGGTCTCGTTGCCTTTCTACCAAAAAAGGGCAGGCTTTGCCTGTCCTTTTTTGCTGACTGACCCGGCAAAAAGTAGGTTTTTACTTTTTGACGTTTGTTTCCTACACCGCCACCGCAGCCTTGATGTGCGGGTGCGGGTCGTAGCCTTCCAGGGTGAAGTCTTCGTAACGGAAGGCGAACAGGTCGTCGATTTCGGGGTTCAGGCGCATCCGGGGCAAGGGGCGCGGCGCGCGCGTCAGTTGCAGGCGCGCCTGCTCGAAGTGGTTCTTGTACAGGTGCGCGTCGCCAAAGCTATGCACGAACTCGCCCGCCGCATAACCGCAGACCTGCGCCAGCATCAGGGTGAGCAGGGCGTAGGAGGCGATGTTGAAGGGCACGCCCAGAAAAATGTCGGCGCTGCGCTGGTAGAGCTGGCAGGAGAGCTTGCCGTTGGCGACATAAGATCGGAAGA
>JAITEO010000041.1 GCA_031281985.1 Zoogloeaceae bacterium
GAAAACCCACTTTTTGCCGGGTTAGTCAGGGTTTGAAGGCAAAGCGAAGCTTTGCCTTCAAACCGTTAAACCCAACGCAAAACCAGCGCGGGCCGAGCGGTTCTCGTAGGGGCGCATCGCGTGCGCCCGTTGGCCGTCACGCGACGGGGTTGAGGTCATCCTGTCCATCTTGTTCATCCTGTCAAAGTTGTCTTTCCTCTTGACAAGGGAAGACAGAAGAAATTCGACAGGATGGACAGGATGGTTGTCTTCCCCCCTGCAAAGGCCGAAGGCGGAAGGACAGCAGGCTGGTCTAATGAGGCCAGATGCGGCGAAGCCGCACACAAGGGGGGGGGTTGCGGCGGTTCGTCTTGCATCAAACCCTGGTGCTTGCTCCACTGCCGCAAACCCCTCCCCAGTCCTCCCCTTGTCAGGGGAGGGAGTGCACCCTGCAAAGGGAGGTTGGCCGCGCTTCGTCTGGGCTGAGTTATCGACATGGCATCCTTCACTTTTAATCGCACCCTTTAATCGCACCCGTTGCGCGCAGCGCTGCTTTCCAGTACCTTCTCCTCCTTCTCCGGCGGCTTTTTTCCGCCCGGCCGGTACTTTCTCCACGCCGCATCCAGAACACCATGACCGCTACGCTTTCCCTTTCTTCCTGTCCCATTTTCCTTGCTGCCGACGCGCGTGTGGATGGCGCTGCCGTAGAGGCGCTACCCAATTCGCGCAAGATTCATGTCACGGGATCGCGCCCAGATATTCGGGTGCCCATGCGGGAAATCCGGCAGGGCGACACGCCCGCAAGCTCCGGCGGCGGCGTCAATCCGCCGGTCTTTGTCTATGATTGTTCCGGCCCGTATACCGACCCGGAGGTCTCGATCGACATTCGTTCCGGGCTGCCGCCATTGCGCGAAAAGTGGATTGTGGAAAGGGGCGATTGCGCGACATTGCCCGCCCTGAGTTCCGCGTATGGCCGCCGTCGTCTGGCCGACCCGGCGCTGGCCGCGCTGCGGTTTCCCGCGCTGGCGCGTCAGCCGCGCCGCGCCCTCCCCGGCAGGAAGGTGACGCAGATGCACTATGCGCGCAGCGGCATCATCACGCCGGAGATGGAATTCGTCGCCCTGCGCGAAAACCTGAACCGGCAAGCCTATCTGCAAAGCCTGCGGGAATCCGGGACGAACGGGGAAAAAATGGCGGCGCGGCTCATGCGCCAGCACCCGGGCGAAGCCTTTGGCGCGCGCATCCCGGAGGAAATCACGCCGGAATTCGTGCGCGACGAGATCGCCCGCGGACGCGCCATCCTTCCCGCCAACATCAACCATCCCGAATCCGAGCCGATGATCATCGGGCGCAACTTTCTCACCAAGATCAACGCCAACATCGGCAATTCCGCGCTGGTCTCTTCCATACGCGAGGAAGTCGACAAGATGACCTGGGCGATTCGCTGGGGCGGCGACACGGTGATGGATCTATCCACCGGCAAGCACATCCACGAGACGCGCGAATGGATTCTGCGCAATTCGCCCGTGCCCATTGGCACCGTACCCATTTACCAGGCGCTGGAAAAAGTCGATGGCAAGGCCGAGGAACTCACCTGGGAGATTTTCCGCGACACCCTGATCGAACAGGCCGAACAGGGCGTCGATTACTTCACGATTCACGCGGGCGTCCTGCTTTCCCACATTCCCCTGACCGCCGATCGCATGACCGGCATCGTCAGCCGCGGCGGCGCCATCCTGGCGAAATGGTGCTTGGCGCATCAGGCGGAGAATTTTCTCTACACGCATTTCGAAGACATCTGCGCCATCCTGAACGCCTATGACGTTGCGTTTTCCCTGGGCGACGGCCTGCGTCCCGGCT
Source organism: Zoogloeaceae bacterium (assembly GCA_031281985.1). Classification (GTDB taxonomy): domain Bacteria; phylum Pseudomonadota; class Gammaproteobacteria; order Burkholderiales; family Rhodocyclaceae; genus Azovibrio. The sequence continues at coordinate 1,840 of JAITEO010000041.1, forward strand.
CCCTCTACGACGCCAACGACGCCGCCCAGTTCGCCGAACTGAAGACCCTGGGCGAATTGACCGACCTCGCCTGGAAGCACGACGTGCAGACCATGATCGAAGGCCCCGGCCACGTGCCCTTGCAACGCATCCGGGAAAACATGGAACAGGAACTCGCCTGGTGCAAGGAAGCGCCCTTCTACACCCTGGGGCCGCTGGTGACGGACATTTCCCCCGGCTACGACCATATCGCCAGCGCCATCGGCGCGGCGCAGATCGGCTGGCACGGCACGGCCATGCTCTGTTACGTGACGCCCAAGGAACACCTGGGACTGCCGGATAAAAACGATGTCAAGGAAGGCATCATCACCTACAAGCTCGCCGCCCACGCCGCCGATCTCGCCAAGGGACACCCCGGCGCGCAGATTCGGGACAACGCCCTGTCCAAGGCGCGCTACGAATTCCGCTGGGAAGACCAGTTCAACCTCGGCCTCGACCCCGACAAGGCGCGGGCATTCCACGACGCGACGCTACCGCGCGAAGCGTCCAAGGCCGCGCACTTCTGCTCCATGTGCGGCCCGCGCTTCTGCTCCATGAAAATCACCCAGGAAGTGCGCGAATTCGCAAAACAGGAATCCGGGAGATCGGCAAAGGACATGGCGGAAAAGGCGGGGTAAAAAAGGCGCCAAAAAATAACCCAACGCAAACCCCGTTCGGTCTGTGCGGTTGGGCAATGGTTGTGTTGCCTCAGAGCGCTGGCGTACAAAGGCAAAGAGACTCGATGATGGGCGCGAAATACGCCTTTGAGGCGGCGTAGTCCGAGCAGGCGTAGTCGTGAAAGGAAGCGCGCACGACAATGGGAGGAGCGGCAAGGATCTTGCCGGCGATGCGATAGTTTTGCTCTGGCGCGAAACAATCGATCACCGTGGTTGCCGAAGTTTCGTGTTGCGCGAGACGTTCCTCCATGATTTGCCAGGAATAGCCTTCCATTTCGTGAAGCGTCTCGATTTCAGTGGCTTTGAATGAATCTGCCACATCCTTTGCGGATGGGTGACTGCCTTCGCCCAGGTTCCAGACGGAAATGTACATCCCCTTCTCGCCATCCAGGGATTCGAAGTAGAGCACGCCCGCATCCATCGCTCCCAGGGGTTCATTTTCCGTCCAATCTTCTGGAAGCGAGAGAATCCAGGTGTCCGTGTGGATTGTGTCCATGATGTTGAGTTATCCCTTTTGCGAGAAGTAGGCGTTCGCCGCCGGGCGAAAGAGAAAGAAGGTGATGATCAGATAGAAGACAACGCCGGGAATCAGCATCATCTTCATCGGAGAGGTCAGCAATGCAATCATGGCGATCCCGCATACCCCATGACAATCTGCAAGGAAATCGGAAGGAGGGAACACTGCACCATCTGCGCCCTCACCTCCGGCTGATGCTCATCATAACGGCAAGCAGGCCGATGGCGGACGTCACAATCAGTATCCACGCAATCACACGGACAGATGTTGGTCGTTCCATTTTTTTGCTCCCTTTCATCGCATCGTCTTCCGGATGCTCCGGTTGAAATCTCAAGGAGGAGAAGCGTAGCA
>JAITEO010000054.1 GCA_031281985.1 Zoogloeaceae bacterium
CATCTACAAATTGGAAAAGACTGAAGAAGACTACGGCAAACGGCTCCGCACTTTGGCGCTTGGGTTTTGTTGCCCATATGCGTTTTGGCGTAGCGCGAAAATGGCGTTCATGTTTTTCCCGGTCTTCGCTCCTGTGTCCCTTGTTTTTGCGGCATGGGTTCGACGATGATATTGGGGAATCTGGCGCGCATATCCTTGGGCAGGGCGGCGATTCTGCCTGCGAGTTGGCGGGCGATGTCGCGGTAGAGGATGGCGGTTGGCGCTTCTGGCGTGTCGGCGGCGATGGGTTTGCCGCTGTCGCCTGCCGCGCGGATGCGCGTGTCCAGTGGCAGCTTGCCCAGGCACTCGACGCCGAATTCCGCGCGCAGCCGTTCGCTGCCGCCTGCGCCAAAAATGGCTTCCTGTTGTCCGCAATGCGGGCAGACATAAAAGCTCATGTTTTCCACCACGCCCAGAATGCGCACGCCCACCTTCGTAAACATGCGCATGCCGCGCCGCACGTCCAGCAGGGCGACATCCTGCGGCGTCGTCACCATGACCGCGCCGACAACCGGCACCTGCTGCGCCAAAGAAAGCTGCACATCGCCCGTGCCCGGCGGCATATCCACCAGCAGATAATCCAGATCGTCCCAGCGGGTTTCGTGCAGCAACTGGGAAAGGGCGCGCGTCACCAGCGGACTGCGCCAGATGATCGGCGTGTCTTCTTCCACCAGAAAACCAATGGACATGACCTGCATGCCATAGGCCACGAGTGGACGCATCCAGCCATCCTCCGGCACGGGGCGCTGTCCGCCCAGCCCCAGCATCTGCGGCAGGGACGGTCCATGAATATCCGCGTCCAGCAATCCCACCCGCGCGCCTTCCATCACCAGCGCCAGCGCCAGGTTGACCGCCGTGGCGCTCTTGCCGACGCCGCCCTTGCCGGAAGCGACCGCGAGGATGTTCCTGACCTCCGGCAGACGCTGCGTCGCGCCCGGTTGCGTGGCATGCGCGGCGATTTTTCCCGTCACGCGGCAATGCACTTCGCGCACCTCCGGCAAGGCGAGCAGGTGCGCGCGGATGCTCGCTTCCCGTTCGGCGCGCAGACCATCGACCGGATAGCCCACTTCGACCTCCAGCCGGACGACGCCGTCTTCGATGTGGATGCCGCGGCTTGGGACGCTCGAAGCCAGGTTCTTGCCGGTAAGCGGATCCGTCAGGGATTGCAGTGCCGTCCGTACGGCTTCAGGGGTAAGAGACATGAGCGAAATCCAAAAAATATCCAGGTCATTGGGCGCGTATCTTTTCCAGCAGGGCGGTGGTGGAATTGGGATGCAGGAAGGGAATGGCATGCACCTGCCCGCCCCAGTCCAGCACTTCCTTCGCGCCGACGATGCGCGCCACCGGCCAGTCGCCGCCCTTGACCAGAATCTCCGGACGGCAGGCGAGTATGGGGAGGAGCGGTGTATCTTCCTCGAACCAACTGACCAGGCTGACGCATTCCAGTGCCGCCAACACCGCCATGCGATCCGCCAGCGGGTTGATGGGACGATCCGCTCCCTTGCCCTGGCGTCGCACCGAAGCGTCCGAATTGACCAGCACCAGCAGCGAAGCGCCCAGCGCCCGCGCCTGTGCCAGATAGCTGACATGCCCCCGGTGCAGCACGTCAAAACAGCCATTGGTGAATACCCTGGGGCCGGGCAAGGCGGCGGCGCGCTGGGCAAGCGCCTCCGGCGGGCAGAATTTGTGTTCAAAAACGGGAGGGGGAAACGCAGTCGGCATGGCTCATTCCAGGTTTTGCGCCTGTTCGCGCATCTGCTCGATCAGGAGCTTGAGTTCCATCACGCCCTGGGCGATTTCGGCGAGAACGGATTTGGCGCCGAGGGTATTGGCCTCGCGGTTCAATTCCTGCATCAGAAAGTCCAGGCGTTTGCCGACCGCGCCGCCCGCGGTGAAAATGCGCTCCAGTTCCTCCAGGTGCGCGGCAAGGCGGGAGAGTTCCTCATCCACGTCGATGCGCGCGGCAAAAAGCGCGACTTCCTGCAGGATGCGGCTCTCGTCGATGCTGACGCCGCTGGCGCTTACGGCATTGCTCAGGCGCTGGCGCAGCTTTTCGCGCAGGGTATCCTGCGCGGCGGGCACCAAGGGGGTGATGCGCGCCAGGATGACGCGCATCTGCCGCCCGCGCTCCAGGATGAGCGCGGCGAGTTTTTCGCCTTCGCGGGCGCGCGCGGCAACGAATTCCTCCAGCGTCGCCGCCAGCAATTCCTGGAAGACGGGGGTGAGCGCCTCGAACGCCACGCTTTCTTCCGCCAAAAGCCCCGGCCAGCGCAGCACGTCGCCCAGCGAAAGCGTGCCGACTTCGGGCAGATGCGCGCGCACCAGATCGCCGACGCGCCTGATTTTCTCCAGCAGCGCCCGATCCACTTCCATCGCGTCCGCCTTTTTCTCCAAGGTGAAATACAGACGGCATTCCACCTTGCCACGTTTTACACGCGAACTGATTTGTTCGCGTATGCTGGTTTCCGCCATGCGCAGTTCGTCGGCCAGACGAAAATGCAGGTCCAGGAAACGGGAATTGACGCCTTTCAGTTCCATATGCAGTTGCCCGCCGGTAAAGCGGCGGCTCTGGGCGGCGTAGCCGGTCATGCTGCTGATCATGAGTAAACCATCCTGAAAACAAGAAAACGCGACGGAAAATTCTCCATCGAACGAACCCCGATGTCCGTCGTACTTTACAGGGGAAGGGGAAGACCGGACAATAGCGGGAAAAGCGCAATCATACCTGCCATCTCGACATCAATGGGGCAACAAGTCAACGCCGCCTTACCCGGCGGTTTCCAAATCGAGGAGTACACCATCGACCGCCAGCTTTCCCTGGGCGGTTTTTCCATTGTCTATCTGGCGCATGACCGGACGGGACAGGAAGTGGCGATCAAGGAATACTTGCCCAACAGCCTGGCGCTGCGTAGCGCCGGGGAAGCGAAACCTGTCATCCAGACGGAACACCAGGGCGCTTTCCGCTACGGCATGAAATGTTTTTTCGAGGAAGGCAAGGCGCTCGCCAGCCTTTCGCATCCCAACGTGGTGCGCGTCATCAATTTCTTCCGCGCCAACGACACCGTGTACATGGTGATGAAATATGAACAGGGACGCACCCTGCAAGAGTTCATCCACAAGCATCTGGGACATATTTCCGAACGCTTCATCCGCGGGATGTTCGTGCGCCTGCTGAATGGATTGCGGGTGGTACACAGCAGCAAGCTCCTGCATCTCGACATCAAGCCTTCCAACATCTATCTGCGGGTGGACAATACGCCGGTGCTGCTGGATTTCGGCGCGGCAAGGCAAACGCTGTCTTCCGATACCTCCATGCTGAAACCCATGTACACGCCCGGATTCGCCTCGCCCGAACATTATGGCGATCGCAAGAACCTGGGGCCGTGGAGCGACATCTACGGCATCGGCGCCACCATGTACGCCTGTCTGTCGGGCGTGACGCCGCAGGCGGCGGACGCGCGCATGAAGCGGGATCAACTGATCCCGGCCATGGCACGCTGGGAAGGTCAGCTTTCGGATCACCTGCTGGAAACCATAGACTGGTGCCTGAACCTCAACCACCTGTACCGTCCGCAAAGCGCCTTCGCCCTGCAAAGGGCCTTGCTGGAAAACAGCAAGGCGCCCATCAAACCCGCGCGTCCCGCTTCCTGGTTTGCGCGTCTTTTCGCCAGGAAATCATGAGATTCACCATTTACCAGGAAAGCCGGCGCGGCGGGCGCAAGAACAATGAAGATCGCATGGCCTACAGCTATTCGCGCGACGCGCTCCTGCTGGTCATCGCCGACGGCATGGGCGGACACTATTACGGCGAGGTCGCCGCGCAAATCGCCGTGCAGACCATGGCCAACGCCTTCCAGCAGGAAGCCCAGACCACGCTGGAAGACCCGTTCTGGTTCCTGCAAAAACACATCGGCAACGCGCACTACGCCATTTCCGCCTATTCGGAAACGCACCGGCTCAAGGATTCGCCGCGCACCACCATCGTCGCCTGCGTGATTCAAAACAGCATCGCCTACTGGGTGCACGCGGGCGATTCCCGGCTTTACCTGATTCGCCAGGGGCGCGTCCTCAGCCAGACCCGCGATCATTCCCAGGTGCAGATGCTGGTCGATGAGGGCGTGATTTCCAGGGAACAGGCGGAAACGCACCCGGAGCGCAACAAGGTCTACAGTTGCCTGGGCGGAACGCATCCGCCGGAAGTGGAATGTTCGCGCAAGACGCCGCTCCATTCCGGCGATCTGCTGGTGCTGTGCACCGATGGCCTCTGGGGCGTCATGCCCGGCGACATCCTGGCGCAATCCCTGCAACACCCCGATCTGGCGCAGTCCGCCACGCAGATCATGGATCGAGCCGAAGCGTGGGGCGGCGCGCAGGGCGACAATCTTTCCCTGATCGCCGTGCGCTGGGAAGAAAACTACCAGGAACGCTCGCAAACCACCATTTCCACCCTGAGCATGGGACCAAGCGAATTCACCACCCGCATGGAAGAGTTCGGGCGCAATCCCAATTACAAATCCAATCTCTCCGACGCCGAAATCGAACGCGCCATCGAAGAAATCCGCGCCGCCATCGACAAGGTCAGTTTCAAGAAATAAGGAAGCCCTCATGCGCCCCAGCAAACGCGCCGCCGACGAATTGCGCCCCGTCACCTTCATCCGCCACTACGCCGCCCACGCCGAAGGTTCGGCGCTCGTCGAGATGGGCAATACCCGCGTGCTGTGCGCCGCCAGCGTCGAAGAAGGCGTGCCCGCCTTCTTGCGCGGCAAGGGACAAGGCTGGGTGACCGCGGAATACGGCATGTTGCCGCGCGCCACGCACAGCCGCTCGCCGCGCGAGGCCGTCAAGGGCAAGCAGAGTGGGCGCACCCAGGAAATCCAGCGCCTGATAGGCCGCTCCCTGCGCGCCGCCATCGACCTTGCGCAATTGGGCGAACGCCAGATCACGCTGGATTGCGACGTGCTCCAGGCCGATGGCGGCACACGCTGCGCCGCCATCACCGCCGCCTGGATTGCGCTGCATGACGCCTGCGCGCAACTGCTCGCCAGGGGAGAAATCACCGCACAACCGCTCCTCGATCATGTCGCCGCCGTCTCCGTCGGCATGGTCGCCGGCAACCCCGTGCTGGACCTGGATTACGCGGAAGATTCCGCCTGCGACACCGACATGAACGTCGTCATGACCGGAAGCGGCGGCATCATCGAAATCCAGGGCACGGCAGAAGGCGCGCCCTTTACCCGCAACCAATTCGACACCTTGTTCGACCTCGCCCAGGGCGGCATCCGCCAACTGGTCGCCCTGCAAAAAGACAGCGTCAAAAAGTAAAAACCTACATATTGGAAGCGTCAAAAAGTACAAACCTACTTTTTGCCGGGTCAGTCAGCAAAAAAGGGCAGGCGAAGCCTGCCCTTTTTTGGGTAAAGGCAAGGAAAAACCAGCGCGGTCTGCACGGTTTTGTAGGGGCGCGCTGCGCGCGCCCGCAACCCATCCTGCCGCGTAACGGCCGACGGGCGCACCAGCCC
>JAITEO010000058.1 GCA_031281985.1 Zoogloeaceae bacterium
CGCAAGGCTTTCATGAAACAGTGTCTATCCGCAGACGCCCAAACCAAGGAATAGTCCTAGCGGACAGCGTCTTGCCTGTAGATGCCGGGGCAGCAAAAAGCGCTCCCGGACTGCGCGACGCGCCAATCCATATCGTAGGGACGGCAACCTGCCGCCCGTTTGAATTGGAGTTCGGGCGGCACCGCCCCTACGGATTCCTGCTCCCTGACCACAAAGGCCGCGCCAGCACTCTGTCCTCTGTCCTCTGTCCTCTGTCTTCTGTCTCCTGCCTCCTCTGCAACTCAGTCCGTCTTTCGTTGTCTGCCCAGCAGGTACACTTCGGCGCTGCGGTCGCGGGAAGCGGCGGGTTTGCGGGTGGCGACGTGGAGGAAGTGTTCGCGCATGGCATCGACGAAACGCGCGTAGTCGCTACCCTGGAACACCTTGACCAGCAACGCGCCTTCCGGGCGCAGGTGGGTGACGGCAAATTCCAGCGCCAGTTCCGCCAGCGCCATGCCGCGCGCCTGATCCGCCAGGGCTACGCCGGAAATGTTGGGCGCCATGTCGGATAGCGTCAGGTGCGGCCTTTGTCCCGCCAGCAGGGTTTCGAGTTGTCGCAGTACCGCGTCCTCACGAAAATCGCCCTGGATGAATTCCACGCCGCTCAAGCCTTGCATTTCCAGCAGGTCGAGGGCGATCACCCGGCCTTTCGGCCCCACCCGGCGCGCCGCGACCTGCGACCAGCCGCCAGGCGCCGCGCCCAGGTCGACGACCATGTTGCCGGGACGCAGCAGTTTGTCTTTATCGTCGATTTCCATCAGCTTGAAGGCCGCGCGCGAACGCCAGCCTTCCTTTTTGGCCAGTTGCACATACGGGTCGGTGACATGTTCGCGCATCCACGCCTTGCTGGTTCTCGTCCTGCTCATCCGTTAGAATCTCGCATCTTTTCCAAGGTTTGCCATGTTAACCCTTTCCTCCGAACAACGCCGCCAGTTGCGCGCCCAGGCGCATTCCCTGAATCCAGTGGTCGCCATCGCCCAGGCGGGACTTTCCGCCGCCGTGCTAAAGGAAATCGAAGTTTGCCTGAAGGCGCACGCCCTGATCAAAGTCCGCGTCTACAACGACGACCGCGCCGTGCGGGAAGGCTATCTGCAAAGCATCTGCGAAACCCTCTCCGCCGCGCCCGTGCAGCATATCGGCAAACTGCTAATCCTCTGGCGTCCGCGCCCGGAACCGAAAGTGCGCGCCCCAAAACCCGTCACCAAGACCAGACGACGCGCCAGACAAGGAAGCGTCAAAAAATAACCCCCCCCGCTTGCGGGGCGGCCGAAGGCCAGGAGAGGGCATCGTTCCTTGCGGCACGTAGCGCCCTTGCAGGCTGTGCAACTTTCCCGGAAGCCCTGATAAACGCGCCGTGTCGCCCCCAGGGTAATCGCATGAATGCCATTGGGTTTGCGGGCGATGGGATGAAGCTGCCGTATGGTGTAGGCGAAAGCGCCGGTTTGTCTGCCTCCCCCTGACAAGGATTGGGGGAGAGGGAACGGCAAGCGGTGGCGCTTCGTTGGCTTCCTCCGCTTTGGATTGCACCCGGCTGGTCTGGCGTAGCCAGATGCGGCAAAGCCCTTGTAGGCTGCGAGGCCGCACAAAAAGTGGGGCCTCGCTTTTTGACGAACGCCACTTATGTCCGCAAAGCATATAAAGATATAAAACAATTCTTATAAGGCATTGGTCGCCTTGTAGAATCGGGGAATTCCTTTTTTCGGATACGCTCATGCCGGTTTCGCACGCCATTCTTTCCCATCTCGACGCCCTGGAGGCCGAGGCGATTCATATCATGCGCGAGGTTGCCGGGCAGTGCGCCAATCCGGCGCTGCTGTTTTCCGGCGGCAAGGATTCCGTCTGCATGTTGCGGGTGGCGGAAAAAGCCTTTCGTCCGGGGCGTTTTCCCTTTCCGCTGTTGCATATCGACACGGGGCACAATTACCCGGAAGTCATCCAGTTTCGTGACGCGCGCGCCGCCGAACTGGGGGAGCGGCTGATTGTGCGTTCGGTGGAGGATTCCATGCGGCGCGGCTCGGTGGTGTTGAAGCACGCACAGGAATCGCGCAACAAGCATCAGTCGGTGACGCTCCTGGAAGCCATCGAGGAATTCGGCTTTGATTGCTGTATCGGCGGCGCGCGCCGGGATGAGGAAAAAGCGCGCGCCAAGGAGCGCATCATGAGTTTTCGTGACGAATTCGGCCAGTGGGACCCGAAGAACCAGCGCCCGGAACTATGGGATCTGTACAACGCCCGCGTGCACAAGGGCGAGAATATCCGCGCGTTTCCCATCTCCAACTGGACGGAACTCGATGTCTGGCAATACATCGCGCGCGAGCGTCTGGCGTTGCCGAGCATCTATTACGCGCATTTGCGCCCGATCGTGCGGCGTCAGGGGGCGATTGTGCCGATAACCGATCTCACGCCCGCCCGGCCTGGCGAGGTCATCGAGGAAGTCCGGGTGCGGTTTCGCACCGTGGGCGACATCACCTGCACCGCGCCGGTACTTTCCACGGCGGCCAGCATCGAGGAAATCCTCGCGGAAACCGCCACCACCACCATCACCGAACGCGGCGCAACCCGCCTGGACGACCAGACCTCGGAAGCCTCGATGGAACAACGCAAGAAGGAAGGGTACTTTTAAATGCCTCCCGTCTCCCCGATGATCGCGCAGGAAAAAACCGCCGCGCCCGTAACGCCCGTAATCGATCGCGGCCTGTTGCGCTTTCTCACCTGCGGCAGCGTCGATGACGGCAAGAGCACCCTGATCGGGCGCTTGCTGTACGACACCCGCGCCATTCTTGCCGACACGCTTTCCGCCATCGAAAAGACCTCGCAAAAGCGCGGACTGGATTCGATGGATCTGTCGCTCCTGACCGACGGACTGCAAGCCGAGCGCGAGCAGGGCATCACCATCGACGTGGCCTATCGCTATTTTTCCACCGGCACGCGCAAATACATCATCGCCGACGCGCCGGGGCACGAGCAATATACGCGCAACATGGTCACGGCGGCCTCCACCGCCGACCTTGCCGTTATTTTGGTAGACGCCAGAAAGGGCGTGCTCACCCAGACGCGGCGGCATTCGATCATCGCGCACCTGCTGGGCATCCCGCATCTCGTCGTCGCCATCAACAAGATGGATCTGGTCGATTATTCGCAGGAGGTTTTTGCCAACATCATGGCCGATTACCTTGCCTTCGCCCAGAAGCGCGACATCGACGACGTGCATTTCATTCCCATTTCCGCCCTGGAGGGCGACATGGTGGTCGAGCGCGGCGAAAAACTCGGCTGGTATCGGGGGCCGACGCTCATCGAAATCCTGGAGGCCGCGCCGCTGGCGCACAGCGAGCATGCCGAGCCGCTACGTTTCCCCGTGCAATACGTCTGCCGCCCGCAAGCCTCCGCCGACCCAAAACTGCACGATTACCGGGGCTTCATGGGGCAGGTGGAATCCGGCGCCATTCAGGCGGGCGATGCGGTCGTGGTCTTGCCCTCCGCCCAGAAAACCCGCGTCCGCGCCGTGCATCTCGGCGGCAGGGACATTGGGAAGGCCATTGCCGGGCAATCCGTCACCCTGTTGCTGGACGACGAAATCGACATTTCGCGCGGCGACATGTTCGTCGCGCCCGATGCCGTGCCCGCCGCGCAAAGACAGTTGCCGGCCATACTCTGCTGGCTTGCGGAAACGCCGCTGGATACCGCCCGCAATTACCTGATCCGACACACCACGCGCGAAGTCAAGGCCAGGCTCGCCCACATCGTGCATCGGCTGGACGTGAACACCCTGGAACGCCTGCCCGCCGAAAGACTCGCCATGAACGACATCGCGCGCGTGGAATTCAAGCTCGCCCAACCCATCTTCACCGACCCCTACGCGCAAAACCGCAACACCGGCGCGTTCATCGTGATCGACCCCAACAAAAAGCACTGGCGCTGGACGACGACTAAAACGTCAAAAAGTGAAAAACCACTTTTTGCCGGGTTAGTCAGCAAAAAAGGGCAAGCGGAGCTTGCCCTTTTTTGGGTAAAGGCAACGCGAAACCAGTGCGGACTGTGGGGTTATCGTAGGGGCGCGCTGCGCGCGCCCGTTGGCCGTCACGCGGCGGGATGGGTTACGGGCGCACGCAGTGCGCCCCTACAAGAACCGTGCAGACCGCGCGGGTTTTGCGTTGGGTTTTCATGGGTTGAAGCCAGGCTTTGCCTGGGTTCAAATCCCAGGATAAACCGGAACAAGGCCGAAGGCCGCGCACATGACGCGCCACACCAATCCCTCCGAGCGGCTTTCCGGTCTTCCTCCGGTGCAGGACGCCGCTATTCGCGTCCTGATGTTGGGCAGCTTTCCTTCGCCCGCCTCGCTGGCCGCGCGGCAATACTATGGTCATCCGCAGAATCAGTTCTGGCGGCTCATGGGCGCGGTTCTCGATGTGCCGCTACCGGCGCTGACCTACCCGGAACGCATCGAGCATCTGTTGCGTCACGGCATCGGCATCTGGGACGTATACCAGAGCTGCACCCGTCCCGGCGCGCTGGATGCGGATATCCGCGCCGGAAAGAGGAACGATTTTCCCGCGCTGCTGCAACAGACGCCGCTCCTTGCCCATCTCTGCTTCAACGGCAAGACCGCCGGAAAATTCGCGCCGCGCCTCGTTGCGCTTGCCGCCGCCGCCGGACGCGAGGTAACGTCCCATGTCCTCCCTTCCTCCAGCCCCGCCTATACCCTGCCTTTCGCGCAAAAACTCGAACGCTGGCGGGCAGGGGTTCAGGTGACAGGTGACAGGTGACAGGTGACAGGAAACAGGAGACGGAGAACGGAGGGCTTGCCTTGTAACTGGCTCGTTCGCGTAGGGGCGGCAGGTTGCCTTTGCAGGCCGCAAGCCTTTGCAGACTGCAAGGCCGCCCCTACTTTTGTCTTCTGGTCAGCAGTCCGGGTTGCCAGCTTGCGTGTCGTTCCAGGCCGAGCAGTTGTGTCACGCTGGCGGCGAGGTGGGCGAGTCCGGCGTCTGGCAGGGCGTTCAGGGCGAACTGGCCGCCGGGTTCGTAGAGGAGGAGCGGCACGGGGTTCAGGGTGTGGGCGGTCTTGGCCCTGGGGCTGCCGTCCGGGTTGCGAAGCGGGGTTTTTTGCGCGTCGAGTTCGAACATCTCATCGGCGTTGCCGTGATCGGCGGTGATCAACGCCGCGCCGCCCGCGTCCCGCACGACGGGCAAGATGCGGGAGAGCGCCAGATCCACGGCTTCCACCGCCAGGGTCGCGGCGCGAAAGTTGCCGGTGTGTCCCACCATGTCGCCATTGGCAAAATTGCAGCGCAGAAAACGGTACGAACCGCCTTTGATCGCGTCGATCATGGCGTCGGCGATTTCGGCGGATTTCATCCACGGGCGCTGCTCGAAAGGGATGCGGTCGCTTTGAATCTCCTGCCAGGTTTCCAGCGGGAACTTGCCCGAACGGTTGCCGTTCCAGAAATAGGTGACATGCCCGAATTTCTGCGTCTCCGAACAGGCGAACTGCGTGATGCCGCTGCGGGACAACCATTCGCTCAGGGTGTTGCGAATGGCGGGCGGCGAGATCAGAAAGCGTTTGGGCAGGGCAAGGTCGCCGTCGTATTGCAGCATGCCGGCATAGACGACCTGCGGGACGCGCACCCGATCGAATCGGTCGAAGTGGCGCTCTTCGAAGGCGCGGCTGATTTCAATGGCGCGGTCGCCGCGAAAATTGAACAGTGCCACGGCGTCGCCATCCTGGATCGCGCCGATGGGTTTGCCCGCCTCGGCGATGACGAAAGGCGGCAAATCCTGATCGCTGATGCCGGGATGGCGCGCGCGCAAGGTTCGTATTGCCGTGGCGCAGTCCGGAAAAAACTCGCCCTCGCCGAGCACATGCGTGTGCCAGCCTTTTTCCACCATGCGCCAGTCGGCTTCGTAGCGATCCATCGTGATGACCTGCCGTCCGCCGCCGGAAGCGATGCGCGCGTCGAAATCTTCGCAGGCGATTCCGGCAAGGAAGGCTTCGAACGGTTCGATGTAGGCCAGCGCGCTGGTTTCCGGCACGTCGCGGCCATCGAGCAGGACGTGGATGCGCACCCGCCGGACGCCTTCCGCCCTGGCCTGCACCAGCATGGCTTTCAGGTGGTCGATATGGCTATGCACATTGCCGTCGGAAAAAAGTCCCAGCAAATGCAAAACACTTGCGGCGTTTGCCTTGATCTGGGCGATAATCTCCCGCCAGCCGCTTCCTTGCCAAAGACTGCCGTTTTCGATGGCCGTGGCGACCAGCGCCGCGCCCTGGGCGTAAATCTGCCCCGCGCCGATGGCGTTGTGTCCCACCTCGGAATTGCCCATGTCCGCGTCGGAAGGCATGCCCACCGCCGTGCCGTGCGCCTTCAACAGGATATGCGGATGCTCGGCGAAGAGCGCATCCAGCGTGGGTTTGCGCGCGGCGGCAACGGCGTTGCCAAGGGCGGCGGAGTTGGCGCTGACGCCAACTCCGTCCAGCACGATCAATGCTACCGGCCCCGCCACGCCGGGAAATGGAGATTTGGATAACATGAAAAGATTCAGCCTGAAACAATGGACGCAAAGCCTTTGCCGGATTCACGCTTTGGCGGAGTATCCTTGGCAACGCGCGAACCGTCAACGCAAGGAGCGGCATTCATGAATACGGAAAACACGAAAGACGCGCCGCGCACGCTCAACCTGGGATTGCAGGGCGGCGGCGCGCATGGCGCGTATAGCTGGGGCGTGCTGGATCGTCTTCTGGAAGACGGACGTTTCGATTTCGATGGCGTCAGCGGCACCAGCGCCGGCGCCATGAACGCCGTGGTGCTGGCCGATGGCCTGATGAAAGGCGGCAAGGAAGGCGCGCGCCAGGCGCTGGCGGAATTCTGGCGCGGCATTGCCGACAGCGTGCCGCTGGACTTTTCTTTTTCCGTTCCCAGTCTGAGCGGCGAAAAACGCGCCTTGCTGCCCGCCGCCAAACTGATGCTCAGTTGGGTGCACTATCTTTCGCCCTACCAGTTGAATCCGCTCAATTTCAATCCGCTGCGCAAACTGTTGAAATCACGCATCGACTTTACCGGCCTGCGCCTCTACAGCCCGGTGCGCCTGTTTCTCGCCGCCACCAACGCCAATACCGGCAAGCTCCGGCTTTTTCGCACGGAAGAAATCAGCGAGGACGCCATGCTCGCCTCCGCCTGCCTGCCGATGCTGCACCAGGCGATAGAAATCGACGGAGAACCCTACTGGGACGGCGGCTACGCCGCCAATCCGCCGATTTTTCCCCTGTTCTACGAATGCCATTCGCGCGACATCCTCCTGATCCTGCTGGCGCCGCCCGACTATGGCGGCACGCCGAAAACCGCGGAAGAAATCCGCGCCCGCGCCATGGAACTGGCCTTCAATACCAGCCTGCTGCGCGAAATGCTGCTCTTTGCCAACATCATCGCCTACAGCCAGGCCAGGAGCCAGGAAACCTGCGAAAAGAAAGGCTGGCCGACCAGCCTGCAACGCGTCCTAGGACGCGCCCTGCGCGCCCCGGACGCGCTCGAACGCTACACGCTGGAAACCCGCTTCCACCTCATGGAATCCGCCGACCTGCTGCGCAAATTCGGCAGCGCCACCAAGGTTGCCGCCGATTGGCCCTTCCTGAAAAAACTGCACGACATCGGCTACCACGAAGCAGGACAATGGCTGGAAGAACACGGCAATAAAATCGGCAAGGAAACCTCGTTCGATCTGATCGGGCGCTTCGGAGTATAGAAAGCGGCAAAAAGTATGCCCCCACTTTTTGCCGGTTCAGTCAGCAAAAAAGGGCAGGCGAAGCCTGCCCTTTTTTGGGTAA
>JAITEO010000150.1 GCA_031281985.1 Zoogloeaceae bacterium
GCAATTTCCTGCGGCAACAGGAGGCGCTTCGCGCCGGACTGACGGCGGAAGTCCGCTTGCAACATCCAGCCTGGTGGGTAAAACGCCTGCAGGCGGCCTATCCCGATACGTGGCAGGCGATCGTGGAAGCCGGCAACCAGCCGCCGCCCATGAGCCTGCGGGTGAATGTCCGCCAGACGACGGTTGCGGACTATCTGCAGGAATTGCAGGCGGCGGGTATGGCGGCGCAGGCGGCGGGGGAATGCGGCGTGACGCTGGCGCAGCCCGTATCCGTCGATCGCCTGCCGGGATTCTGGGAAGGCCGGGTATCGGTGCAGGACATCGGCGCGCAGCGCGCGGCGTTTTTGCTCTGCCCCAAAGCAGGCAGCCGGGTGCTGGACGCCTGCGCCGCGCCCGGCGGCAAGACGGCGCATCTGCTGGAACGCTGCGACCTCGATCTGACGGCACAGGACATTCATCCGGCGCGTTGTCGGCAAATCAGGCACAATCTCGATCGGCTGCATCTGTCCGCCCGGATCGTTTCCGGCGACGCCTGCCGTCCCGAGGCAAACAGAACGGGCGAGAAGTTCGACGCCATCCTGGCGGATGTGCCCTGCTCGGCGAGCGGCGTGGCGCGGCGGTTGCCGGACACGAAATGGCTGCGCCGCCCGGAAGACATCGCCCGCTTCGCCCGGCAACAGGCGAAAATGCTGCGCAGCCTGTGGCAATCGCTGCGTCCCGGCGGAAAACTGCTCTACGCGACCTGTTCGCTGTTTCCAGAGGAAAATGGCAAACAGATCCGCAACTTCCTGGCGCAAACGCCCAACGCCCGCCTGTCGGGCGAGGAACAATGGCAACCCTGCGCCCAACACGACGGTTTTTATTATGCGCTCATCGAATCGAAGAACTAAAGGAAAGACCGGAAAGTCCGCGCCAGAAGCGTTTGCGGCGTGGATGCGTGCGCGCAACTGGCTCCTGTCCTTCCTCTTCTGCTTTCTGGCCGCTGGCCTTGCCCATGCGGCGGGCGTGGAGGCCGCGCATCAGGAATTGACGGCGGCGGAGGGCGGCGGATATGTTCTGTCGGCGGATTTTCGCATCGATCTCAACGCGCGCCAGAAAGAAGCGGTGACGCATGGCGTGCCGCTCGTCTTCGAGCTGGAATTCCGCCTGGAGCGTTCGCGCTGGTATTGGACGGATGAGGTGATCGTGCGCAAACGCCAGACCTGGCGGCTTTCCTACCATGCCCTGACGCGCCAGTACCGGCTGTCGGTCGGCCCCTTGCGCCAATCCTTCGCCACGCTGGAAGAGGCCGTGCAGGTGTTTTCGCACGTGCGCCGCTGGCTGGTGCTGGAAGAGAACCTGAAACCGGGTTCGGAGTACCTCGCCAATCTGCGGCTGCATCTGGATGTTTCGCAACTGCCCAAGCCGTTCCAGGTTTCCGCCTTCACTTCCCAGGACTGGTCCCTGGATTCCGGCTGGCAGGAATGGGATTTCGTCGTGCCGCCCGCGATAGCCCCCGCCGCGCCGGACGACGAGGCGCAGGAAGCGCATGCGGAGGAGGCGGCGCAATGAGGCGGATGACGGCGATCCTGGCAACATTGGGCGGCATCTTCGGCGTCCTCCTGTGGCTGTTCCTCCTGTTCGCCTCCACCACGGCGGGCACCCTGAGCGGGCAATATCCGCTGATCCTGGCGGCCAATCTGCTGCTGGTATTGACCCTGCTCGCGCTGGTGGGCTGGCAGATGTACCGGCTGTGGCGCGACTTGCGCGGCAAGGTGTTCGGTTCGCGCCTGAAACTGCGGCTGATGCTGATGTTCGGCCTGGTGGCGGTCATTCCCGGCGCGTTGATGTATGGCGTCTCGGTGCAGTTCATCACCCGTTCGATCGAAAGCTGGTTTGACGTGCGCGTGGAAAAGGCGCTGGAATCCGGGCTGAACCTGGGGCGTTCGTCGCTCGATTATCTCCAGGGCGAATTGCTGCAAAAAGCGCAGGGCATGGCGCAGGATCTGGCGGCGGGCGCGGCTTCGGACAACCTGTTGCGCTCCAGGCTCTCGCGTCTGCGCGATCAATCCGCCGTGGATTCCGCCGCCCTGTTCGCGCCCAACGGACAGTTGCTGGTCAGCGCCCAGGGCGATCTTTCCCAACCCCTGCCTCCCCTGCCCTCTCCGAGCGAACTGAAACAGGCGCGCGCCAGCGCGCAGGCGCTGTCGATCATCGACAACCTGGATAGCGGGCATCTCCAGTTGCGGATACTGATTGCCATCGCGCCGAAGAATTTCTTCGAGCCGCCGCGCGTGCTGCAACTGGCGCAGAATGTGCCGGAAAGCCTGAGCGTGAATGCCGAGGCGGTGCAGACGGTGTATCGGGATTACCAGGAATTGCAACTGGCGCGCCAGGGATTGACGCGGATTTACGCGCTTTCCCTGACGCTCACCGTGCTGGTGGCGCTCTTTTCCGCCTTCGTCCTGGCGTTCGTGCTGGCGCGCAGGCTTTCCGCGCCGCTTTCCATCCTGGTGGAAGGCACGCAGGCGGTGGCGCAGGGCGACTATTCGCCGCGCCAGGCGATGAAAACGCACGACGAACTGGGCATGCTCACCCAGTCCTTCAACCGGATGACGCGCCAACTGGATGAAGCCCGGCGCGAGGCGGAGCGGCACCGCAACGAGGTGGAAGCGGCGCGCGCCTGGCTGGAATCCATCCTTGCCAATCTTTCCGCCGGGGTGCTGGTGTTCGACGGACAGGCCACGCTGCGCACCATCAACGCCGGAGCCGCCAACATTCTCGGCGCGGCCCTGCAGACGCTCGTCGATCAGCCCGCCAGCGAATGGAACGATGGCTTCGCCGCGCTGGGAGAAGCCATCCGCGCGCATTTTGCCGACGACGCGCAGGAAGAATGGCAGGAACAGTTCGAGCAGGACATGGCCAACAGCCAGAAGAAAATCCTGCTGCTGCGCGGCGCGCCCCTGCCGCTCGTGAGCGGCGGCGGGCATGTGGTGGTGTTCGATGACGTCACGCAACTGATCAGCGCGCAAAGAAGCGCCGCCTGGGGAGAAGTGGCGCGACGCCTGGCGCACGAAATCAAGAATCCGCTCACGCCCATCCAGCTTTCTGCCGAACGCCTGCAACTGAAGCTCGCCGATCACCTGGAAGGACGCACGCGCGAATTGCTGGAGCGTTCCACCCAGACCATCATCAACCAGGTGCTGGCGATGAAGCGCATGGTGGATGATTTCCGCGATTATTCGCAACGCGCGACGCCGCAGTTCGCCGCGCTCGACTTGAACGCGCTGATCCGCGAAGTGCTGGCGCTCTATGAGCACGCGCGCATGACCATCACGGCACGGCTGGCGGACGACTTGCCGCCGATCCTGGGCAACGCCAACCAGTTGCGCCAGGTCATCCACAACCTGTTGCGAAACGGCGAGGACGCGCTGGAAAACGTCGCCGCGCCATGCCTCTTCCTTCAAACGGAAAAGGCGGACGCGAAATCCATTCGCCTGCAAATCAGCGACAATGGCGAAGGCTTTCCGGCCGAGATGCTGGCGCGGGTGTTTGAACCCTACATCACCACCAAGCCGCGCGGCACCGGGCTGGGACTGCCGATCGTGAAAAAGATCGTGGAAGAACATCGAGGCGACATCGACATCCAGAACCTGGAAGAAGGCGGCGCGTGCGTCCGCATCCGCCTGCCCATCGCCACGCAAGACCCCCCCAAGGAAAAGGAAGACAACAATGGCTGACATCCTGGTCGTAGATGATGAAATTGGCATACGCGAACTGCTCTCGGAAATCCTGGCCGATGAAGGGCACCAGGTGCGTCTGGCAGAAAACGCGGCCAACGCGCGCAAACAACGCAACGAACAAACGCCGGATCTGGTGCTGCTCGACATCTGG
>JAITEO010000176.1 GCA_031281985.1 Zoogloeaceae bacterium
GCGCCCAGGATGAGGACGCCAATGACCAGGGAAACGAGGACTTCCACCAGGGAAAGCCCGCGCGCCTTGTCACTTGCGCGCGCCAGCATTGTGCTGCGTGCCAGCGTCGTGCTGCGCGCCAGCGCGTGATGGGGAGAGGGGGCGGGGTTCATATGTGCCCCACGACTTCGACGGATTGTGAATCGAAGGTCTCGCTCGTGCCGGTGTTGGTGGCGTCGAACAGCAGTTTGTCGTCCGCGCCCTGTTGCCAGGCCACGCGCACCATGAAGAAATCCCCGGTGTCGGCGCAGTTCGAGAAGGTCTCGTTGGCGCTTATCTTGCGGCAAATCTGCACCAGCGCGCCCGGCAGCGCCCGGCTGAGTTGCAACGCCCACAGCGCGCGTTCCTTTTCGGCGACCGTTCCCGTTTGTCCGACAATCCCGCTTGCCAGGGTCAGCGTCCGCACGTCGTAATCGCCGTTCCTGGCCGCGGCGGCATCGCCCCGAATCTTGTCCACCATGGCGTAGGCATACTCCGAGGCGATGGAGCGCGATATGGCCGCCTGGTTCATTTTCAGCGCCGCCATCTGGCTGCCCAACAATCCCAGGATGCCGATGTTCAATATCAGGGCAGTAACCAGCACTTCGAGCAGGGAGAATCCGCCTGCGCGGTCTTTGTTCCCATTCATCATGTTCATTCTCTCCTTCATCCATTGCGTTCCGTCAGGAGCACGCGAAGGTGCGGGTCTTCACCAGCCCTGCCGCGTTGACCTTGATCTGCCGTCCTTCCGCCATGCTGTCCGCGCACAGGATTGCCGTGGCGGTGCCGCCTTCCAGGTTGCCCATCGGGCCGAAAACGAATTTCTGCGGCGTGCTGACGCTGCACTGCGTGGTGCACAGGGAAAGCCGCAGCGGTTCCGTGCGCACGAACAGCACCGTGCCGGTCAAGGCGCCGCCGCTGCCCTGGCAATCCGGGTTGCCGGCGACGATCTGCCAGCCCTGCGCCAGATCCCCTTCCCGCGCGCAGAGCGCCACGCGGGTCTGCCGCAGGATGGCCTCGTTGCGCGCCAGACCCAGCGCGGAAACGACTTCGCCCGTGCCGCTGATCATCCGGTTCTGCTGGATCATGTTGAACACCGATGTCGCCATGACCGCCAAAATGGCGACGATCAGGCAGGTCACCACCAGTTCCAGCAGGGTAAACCCGCCCTCGCCGCTTTGCTGCGGGCAAACGCGCGGCGCATCGCCACAAAACGCTTCGTTCATCATCCTTCTCCTCTTCTCGACCAGAAAAGCCGAACCTCGCATTCCTTTTGCGCGGGAGCATGCTCCCTGTATCCAGCGTCCCCGGTCACGTTCTTCCTTGACTCATGTTGCGCATGCCTTGCCTTTCGTTGCGGCATCGCAATAATTGATTTTTAATTGAGTATGTCAATTATTATTTTTGTTAATCGTTATATTACTTTAGTCGTAGTCTGGGATCAAATGAGCGACAAACGGTATGTGTTTTCTGACGAACGGTAAATTTTGGCAAGGCTTGGGTACATAAAATCATCCTTCGGTCACGAAAAGACCAAGGACAGGGCGCGGAGATCGGGGATTGGGCAGCGGAGACGCGCCCCGAAGGATGGGCGCGCAAGCGGGATGAAAGACGGCGGGCGATTCGTCGGGGCGAACTGCGTTTGCCCCTGTGCGGGAACGGGCGGGAGGTTGGGTTGTCTTTGCGCCGGGCGGAGAACCGGCAAGAAGCGAGGAGCGTTTTTTACCTGCCGCCGTCCCTCGTCAGTTGGATGTGCCCTTCTCCGATGCGCCAGGCGGCGAGGGTGGCAGATTCTATGCCTTCGTTGTAGTCGAGGATGCGGTAGTCGCGGTAGCCGAGTTCGAGTTTCAGTTGGTTGGCGCGGCGTTTCAGAACTTGCAGGGCTTCGCCTTCGCCGCCGCTGAAGTGGCGTTTCATGGCAAGGCGCAGATGAAAGGTGTCTTCGCTGACGCGGGTCTCGCTGATTTCCCAGTTGGGCGCGAGCGGGTCGATGACCAGATAGGCCAGCCCGAAGAGCAGCAGGTCCGCGCCCGCGGGCTTGACGAGCTTGTAGGCGAGACCGGCGGCGGCAATGTCCTGGCGCGTCTGCGTATCCAGGCTGTAGTAGGCGTCCGACGCATTGTCGACGCCGCTTTTGATGCCATCGCCCACGCTGGCGCAGGAAGAAAGGAGCGCGGACAGCGCAAGCAGCAGGATGACGCGCGGCGCGTTCATATGTAGTTGAACAGGTTGAGGCCCGTAACCTTGACGAAGGATGCCTGCGCCGCCTGCAATTGCACTTCCCTTTGCGCCAGATCGCTGATGGTGGAAGCGTAATCCAGATCGACCAGACTGGAGAGCTGCATGTCGTACTGCACGTCCAGGTCTTCGCCCAGGTTTTTCAGGTTGTCGAGTTCCTGCATCCGCGCGCCGACGATGGCGCGCTGATCGAGCACATGCTGCAACCCCTGATCCAGGCTCGCGCCAATACGGTACATGGCGTTCTGGAACTGCGCCGAAGAGGAATCCCCCGCTTCCAGGGTACTGATGAACTTGTCCAGGGTCGTGAAGATGCTTTCCTCGCGGCTGGGTTCGACGGTGAAGATATCGCCCGCCGCCGGATTGCGGGTGATGGCGATCTGCGCTCCATTAAGCGTAATGGCTTCGCCGCTGGTGTAGGCATTGCCCGTGGAAAAGCTGACGCCATCCCGGAGCACGTCGTAGGTCGTCG
>JAITEO010000239.1 GCA_031281985.1 Zoogloeaceae bacterium
TGGCGGTTGGCCAAGAGGAAGGAGAACAACTGCGCGCCCGCGTTGCCATAGCCTTGGGCAGGCAGGTTGACTTGATTCATGGCGGGGTATTCTGGAGTCCCTGTCATTACTGTCGTTGGATTTGTGAGATCAGACTTGTTGCCTTGGCTGTAGGCCTGCTGCGTAGCTATATTCTCCCCCCCCATCCCGAACCAAGCGCCACCATTGGTGTAATTCTTGCCGTGCAGCAAACCCAGACGCACGCCCAGGTTCTTGGCGAAGGTATCCGTCGCTTCCACGATGCGCGCTTCGATCAACACCTGGCGCAGGGGCACATCAATCTGCGCCAGCAGACGCCGCACTTCGTCCAGGCGATCCGGCGTATCGCGCACGAACAGGATGTTGGTGCGCGGGTCGGTGCTGGCGGTGCCGCGTTTGGAAAGAATCTGCTGATCCTTGCTCGACAGGATACCCTGGATGGCACCGGCATTGTGATAATTCAACTGGAAGCTTTCCATGACCAGCGGTTCCAGTTCTTCACGGGTGCGCTCGGTTTCGTATTTCAGCTTTTCCCGCGTTGCCAGTTCATCCCGCGGCGCAATCAGGATCACGTTGCCGTTCTTGCGCATATCCAGCCCTTTTTGCTGGAAAATGATGTCGATGACCTGATCCGCCGGCACGTCCTTCAATACCAGCGTGGTCGTGCCGCGCACGGTTTCGCTGATCACCGCGTTGAAGCCCAGTTCCTCCGCCATCAGGCGCAGCAGCGCGCGCACGTCGCCATTCTGGTAATTGATGCTGATGTGCGGCCCCTGATACCCCAGCTTGCTGCTTTGCACCAGTTTGTTCGGGTCTTCGACAATGGCCTTGACTTCCACCACGAACTGGTTTTCCGTCTGATAGGCATTGTGTTCCCAATTCCCTTTCGAGGTAACCGTCATGCGCACATGCTCGCCCTTGCCGTCCGTCACCACGGAGGTCACGGGCGTCGCGAAATCGAGCACGTCCATGCGCCGGTGCAGATTTTCCGGCAGATCGGTTTTCAGGAAATCCACCACCAGGTCATTGCCCTGCTGGCGAATGTTGATGCCCGCGCCCGTATCCGAAAGCTCGACGATCACACGCCCCTCGCCATCCTTGCCGCGGCGGAAGGAAACATCGCGGATTTCGTGCTGCTGCCGGATGGTTTCCTGGGTGAATGAGCTTTTCTGCGTCATGTCCGCATTTTCCAGCGGCGTCAGCGTGACCAGCAGGGAAGCGTCTTCCAGACGCGCGGCATAATGCATGCTGCGCACCAGATTGAAGATCAGACGGGTCTTGTCGCCCGACTGGATGACATCCAGACTGGTCAAGTCGCCTTCTTTCACTACGCGGTGATTCGCCTCCAGCGCGTTATCAACACCCTTGAAATCCAGCGCGACACGCGGCGGATTGGCGATGCTGAATTCCGTAGGCAATTCCTCCAGCGCCTGCTTCAAGTCAATCTTGAGCATGATGGCATTACCCTGAGAGGCAATGGTGACCGCGGTAATCGCGTTCTTTTCCGCTTCCTGCGCGCCAGCAAATGCAGAAAACAGCACACCCAGGCAAAGCGCCGACACCCAGGCAATGTATTTTTTGACGTGTTTCATTTACGCACCCTCCTTAACCTGCAATTTCAACGTGTTGATACGCTCAACCCATTCGCCGTTTCGATCTTCGACGACTTCCTTGATGGTGACTTCATTGTCGGTAATTTGCGTTACCACGCCAAAATCAACCCCAATGTAATCTCCCAGCTTGACCTGCCTGACCAGACCATCGACCAGAATGGCCGCCATGATCTGGTTGTTGAGATTCAGGACGCCAATCATGTTCATGGATTCCAGCGAATACCTCTCCATGATGTTGTTGCGCAATTCGCGCGCCTTGAAGTCTGGACCGCCAGCACCACTGTGCCCTCTGCCCACCGGCACGATCTTGGCGCTGTTGAAAGGATCCAGCAGACTGGTCACGTCATACGTCGCAGGCTCATAGGGCGTCATCTGGGGGATGGGATCGATGCTGGCCTTGAGGTCCCGGGTGCTTTCGTCCATCCAGGCTTCCAGATTGTCCTGATTGCTGCAGGCCGCCAGACCCAAAGCCATCACTACAACGAGAATCTTGTTCATCTCCTGCCTCCCTGAGCGGCCTGTGCCTGCTCCTCTTCATCAATGTAGCGGTAGGTCTTCAGCACCATTTCCATCCCCAGATTATCCGCCGAGGGCGCAATCTTGATGTCGGAAAGCGTGACGATGCGCGGCAGTTTGGCAACATCCGCCGCGAAGGAACCCAGATCATGATAACTGCCAGCGATTCGCACCGCGATGGGCAATTCCACATAGAACTCGCGGATAATCTCGTTGGACGGGCGGAACAATTCGAACTGCAACCCTTGCCCCACCCCCGCCTGGTTCACTTCCTGCAACAGCGCGTCAACCTGGGTACGGTTGGGCAGTTGTTGCAACAAGGCGCCAAACGATTTGTCGATTTCTTCCAGTTGCTGGCGATAAAGCTCCAGGCTGGCCGACGCCCGCTTGCCCTTGAGGAACTCATCCCGCAACTGCGCCTCCTGCGCCTTGACGTTTTCGAGCGTATCCACCTGATCCAGGACGAACAGATAGGTGCCCAGACCGGCAACCAGAACGAAAATGATGAGCAGCACCGTAAAGCGCGGGATAGGAAGCCACGCCGCGGGATCGCTGTTATTCAGGCAACGAAAATCTTCGATGATTTTCTGAAAACTCGGCTTTTCCATGTTCTTCACCCCTCCTTGGCCGTTTCGGCGGGCACGGGCGCGCTACCCGCCGCTGCGGGCGCTGTTGCCGCCTCGCCCTCTATTGTTGGCGCTGGCGGCGGCAATGCCGATTCCGGCGCGCCCCCAGCAGCGGCATCTGCATCCACGGCAACATCCGGCGCGGCGCCTTCGTCTTCCACCGCCGGCAACGTCCCTTCTCCCGTTACCCCTGCCGCCGCCTCACCCTTGTCTACCGCTTGAAACGTCAAGGTAAACTCGGGCACGCGCCGTCCGCGCACCACCACAGCCTTGACTTCCTTCAGCATGGGCGTGCTCATCCAGCGGGAAGCTTCAATATTGCGCATCAGAATCGACACCCGCGAACTGGATTGGGCATAGCCTTTGATTTCGACATTGGCGCCCGTTTGCTGCAAGGAAGTGAGATAGATGCCTTCCGGCGTTTGCTGCACCATTTCGCTCAACAGACGCACCGTGTTGTTGCGATCCTTCTGCAAGGATTCGATGGCGTTCTTGCGCCCCAGCAGCGCCGCGCTCTTGGCCTTGATTTCCTCGATCTCCTGAAGCTGACGCTTGGTGGAATCAATGCCCGCCTGCAAGATCTGGTTGCGGCTGTTCTGACTGCCAATGGCCACATCATACAGCTGATAGGCGACGAAAACCGCCAGCGCCGCCGCCGCCGCAAACGCAACGGCCAGTACGCTAAACTGCTGCCGTTTGGCCTTGCGTAGTTCTTCCTTGTAGGGAAGGAGATTAATGCGAATCATGATGGATCAAACCTCCTCAAAGCCAGGCCACACACGGTCAGCAGGGAAGCCGCGTCACTTTGCAGATTGTTGCCGCGGACATTGCTGGAAATCGTCATGCCGGCAAAAGGATTGGCAATGACGGTATTGACCTGCGTCCGGCTCGCCACCTGATTGTCAATCCCTTGAATCGCGGCGCAACCGCCCGCCAGCATGATGAGATCGACCCTGTCGAATTGCGTGGCGGTAAAGAAGAATTGCAAAGCGCGCGCAACCTCCAGCGACAGGTTTTCGGAAAACTGCGGCAGCAGGTCCGTCTCGTAGTCGCCCGGCAAGTCCCCCGTGCGCTTGGCAGTCTCGGCTTCGGCATAACTCATGCCGTAGCGCCGCACGATATCCTGGGTGAGCATCCCGCCGCCAAACACCGATTCCTTGGTATAGACGGCGGTATCGCCACGCAACACGGAAAGCCGCATGGTATTCATGCCGATATCCACCAGCGCCACCAGGGACGAAGAATGAAGGTCGGGCAGTTGCTGGACGATCAAATCAAACGCCAACTGCGAGGCGTAGGATTCGACATCCATCACCACCGGCTTCAAGCCGGCGCCCTCCGCCACCGCCAGACGGTCTTCCACCCGATCCTTCTTGGACGCGACGATCAACACCTCCTGATCGCCCGATGAAGCGGGCGCGGCCCCCAACACCTGATAGTCCAGATTGATTTCGTCGATGGAAAACGGAATGTACTGACTGGCCTCCGACTCTACCAACGCATCCAGTTCGTCATCGCGCAAGCCATCCGGCACGATGATCTTCTTGGAAATGACGGCAGACGCGGGCAGGGCCATCGCCACGTTGCGCACGGAAGTCGACATGCGCCTCCAAGCATTGCGTATACCTGATATGACAGCGTCTACGTTGGCAATGTTGCCATCCGTGACGGCGTCCTTGGGCAGGACTTCGATCGCGTACCGCTCGACGCGAAAGTCGTTGCGCCCCACAGCAGACAACTCCAGCATCTTCACTGCGGACGAGCAAACATCCAACCCAAGCAGGGAACGCGCCTTGGGATTGAAAAAGGACAGATCCAAGATCACCTCCACTCTTCAAAAAAACTCGATAAAACCACGAGTTACGCCACAAACCGATAATTCACATTAAATCCTAGCAATAAGTCTTGATAATGTAAAGCAATTTATTACAAAAAAATTATGTTGTGTTAGGAGGCGATGCGGAGACGGGTAGGAGGCGGGTATAATGCGCCACATTTCAACTTTCGACAATCCTGTGATGTCTCTTGCGATCCCCTCCTTCTCCAAGCTGCCTCTCGTTGTCCGCATCATACTCTATTCCGTTGGCTTCGTGCTGGGTCTGATGCTCATTGGCATCGCCATCGCCGCCATCGTGGTGGCGATCTGCTATCCCAGCCTGCCCGACCTGGACGCGCTCACCAATTATCAGCCCAGGATCCCGCTGCGCATCTACAGCCGCGACGGCCAGTTGATCGGCGAATTCGGCGAGGAACGTCGCGCCCCGGTGCGTTTCCAGGAAGTGCCCGATACCCTGAAACAAGCGCTGCTGGCGGCGGAAGACGACGAGTTCTATCAACACTACGGCATCGACCCGAAAGGCGTCTTGCGCGCAATCTATGTCAACATCATGGAAAAGGGACGGCGGCAGGGCGCTTCGACCATCACCCAGCAGGTGGCGCGCAATTTTTTCCTCACTCCGGAAAAAACCCTGCGACGCAAGTTCTATGAGGCTTTGCTGACCTTGAAGATCGAGCAGAATCTCAGTAAGGATCAGATTTTCGAGTTGTATATCAACCAGATCTTCCTCGGGCAACATGCCTATGGTTTTGCGGCGGCTTCCCAGATCTATTTTGGCAAGCCTCTGGCGCGCATCAGCCTTGCCGAAGCCGCCATGCTGGCTGGATTACCCAAGACGCCCTCCAGAAATCCGGTACGGGACCCCAAATACGCCCGCCAGCGCCAGGAATACGTGCTGCGGCGCATGCTCGCGCTTGGCTTCATCGATGCGGAAAAGCACCAGGAAGCGTTGTCGGAAGCCCTGGTCATCAAACGCGACATTGGACAACATACCCCGCACGCCGAACATGTGGCGGAAATGGCGCGCCTGATCGCGGAAGAACAGTTCCCGGACACCGTCTATAGCGGCGGTCTGCAAGTCATCACCACCATCAACATGGCGGAACAGGAAGCCGCCTGGCACGCCCTGCGCCAGGGCGTGCTGAGTTACGACCAGCGCCAGGGTTATCGCGGCGCGGAAGGATTCATCGATCTGGCGCGCTTTGCGCAGGGTAGCGGCGCCGGGGGCAACACCAGCGAATCTTCCGACGACAATCCCGACAATACGCTGGATGCCGCCCTGCATGAATTCCCCTCCGTGGAAGGCTTGTTGCCCGCCGTCGTGCTCAGCGCCTCGGCGCAGTCCATCACGGCGCACATCCGGGATGGCGAGACGGTCACCCTGTCCGGCGACGCGGTCAAATTCGCCACCCGCCTGTTGAGCGACAAGGCAAGCCCCGACAAAAGACTGCGTCCCGGTTCCGTCATCCGCGTCAGCAAAAAGGACGACCAATGGCAGATCGCGCAACTCCCCGATGTGGAAGCCGCCTTTGTCGCCGCCCATCCTGCGGACGGCAGTGTGCGCGCGCTGGTGGGCGGCTTCGATTCCAACCTGGGACTCTATAATCGGGTCACCCAGGCTTGGCGGCAGCCGGGTTCCAGTTTCAAGCCCTTCATCTATTCGGCGGCGCTGGAAAAAGGCTTTTCGCCCGCCAGCGTCGTGCCGGACGAACCCATAACCCTCAGCGCGGAAGTCACGGGCGAACGGCCCTGGGAACCCAAGAACTACGATGGCAAATACGATGGCCCGATCACCTTGCGCAAGGGATTGGCGCGCTCCAAGAACATGGTTTCCATCCGCGTGCTCCAGGACATCAGCGCGCGCTATGCCCAGGATTACATCACCCGTTTCGGCTTCGACGCCGCGCGCCATCCGCCCTATCTGACCATGGCGCTGGGCGCGGGTTCCGTCACGCCCTGGCAGATGGCGGCGGGTTATGCCGTGTTCGCCAATGGCGGTTATCGCATCCATCCCTACATCGTGCAGGAAATCCGTAACGCGCAGGGGCAGGTATTGGCGCAGGCCACGCCCATCAAGGCGGGCGACGAAAAACAACGCGCCATCGATCCCAGGAACGCCTATCTGATGTATTCCATGCTGCACGATGTCGCGGTCTATGGCACCGCCGGACGCGCCTGCGGCGCTTCCGGCACGTCCTTCAATACCGGACGCATGAAATCGATCCAGATGGGC
>JAITEO010000241.1 GCA_031281985.1 Zoogloeaceae bacterium
TTGGGGCTATCCAGGGTGTGATGGGCCGCCACGCCCCCGGCTGACGCCGGGGGTTATCAAAATTGCGTCCCTTCGGGACGCTTCCGGATTTCAAATGTGAGCACACTCGAAAAATGCGCTCGTGCTCGAAAAAAGAGCGAGGTTTCGTGGTTGATTTCGACACGGTTGGCGGAAAACTTTGGATTGCACCCGTCTTCTATCCACAACAGAAGTGTTATAATCCGCACAGGAATTCCAAACAGATGAAGCGCTGGCTTGGAAATGAGGAGAAATGGACATGTTCGAGTACCCTGTCACCCTGACGCCGGATGATAACGGCGCCATCCTGGTCACTTTCGCCGATGTGCCGGAAGCCATCACCTTTGGCGCGGACGAAGGGGAGGCGCTCCTGAACGCGGTGGATGCGCTGGAAACCGGGCTGTCGTTCTATATCGACGACCGCCGTCCTTTGCCCGTGCCCAGTCTTCCGGCCAGGGGGCAGAAAACCGTGCGTCCGTCGGCGCTGGAATGCGCCAAGCTGGGCGTCTACCAGGCGATGCTGGAAGAAGGCATCAAGAAATCCGAATTGGCGCAACGCATGGGCTGGCACATGCCGCAAGTCGACCGTCTTTTCGACCTGCGCCACGCTTCCCGGCTCGACCAGGTGGAAGCGGCGGCACGCGCATTGGGCAAAACCCTGAACATACGGGTAGCGTGAAGGCATCTCTGACTTTTGGTATAGTGCGCGTCATGGAACAACAACTTGATCTTCTCGCGGAAAAAGTGGAACGGGTGAGCGCCCTGGTGGTGGCCTTGCGCGCCGAAAAAGCGGCGCTGACGGAGCGGCTCCTGGCGGCGGAATCTGGGCGGGCGGCGTTGCAGCAGAGCGTGGAGGCCGCGCGGGAGCGCATCGAGGCGCTGATACGGCAATTGCCGGAGGGGAAAGCCTAAGACATGAGCGATGCCACGAACTTTCTGGATGTGCATATTCTCGGGCGCGAATACCGGATCGTCTGTCCGCCGGGAGAAGAAGACGCCTTGCAGGCGGCGGTGCGGATGGTCGACGAACGGATGCGGGAAATCGCGGACAAGACCAAGGCCAGCCAGCCGGATCGGGTGGCGGTGATGGCGGCGTTGAACATCGCCAACGAATACCTGTCCGCACTGGCCGCGAACCGCGCGGACAGCCAGACGGAAGAGACGCCCGCGTTTGCGGCAACAAGTTTTGACAGTCTCGTTTTGAGGCGTAGAATTGACGACATGGACACCCGTTTGACGGCGCTGCTGGAAACGTCTTCCTGACGGCTTTTAGCAGACTTTCGATGTTTTGCCGGTCGTGTCCACCAGGTGTCCCCTGCGGCGTTGGTCGAGGCCATATATTCTTTGAACCAATGCTTGATGGCATTGGCTGCGGACTTTCAGGCCGATGTTGTGGGCGGCTCTCGTCAGTCGCCCCTGATTCGGTTGGAATGCGGCCACCTTGAACCTCGGTTCAGGATGCCGGTCTTGACTGCGTTTGCGGGGGGCCAGATACGCCAGGGGCGGCCTTTGTTCATAGGCCGCCCCTTTGTTTTTTTGAACAGCGCAGGCGCTTTGCAGGTTGATGCGCATCTTCCGGGCACGGGGGGCATGGGGTTGAACGCACGATGAGCATCTGGTGGCTACTGTATCCACTGCTTGGCGCGGTGACAGGCTTTTTTGCGGGGCTTTTGGGGATTGGCGGCGGCGCGGTCATGGTGCCGCTCCTGGTCGTGCTGTTCGCGGCACAGGGGCTGGGCGGCGATGAAATCATGCATATGGCGCTGGGCACTTCCATGGCCGCCATCCTGTTTACTTCCATCGCCAGCGTGCGCACCCATCACCAGCACCAGGCGGTAAAGTGGCGCATCGTCGCCGCCATCACGCCGGGGATCCTGCTGGGAACCCTGCTGGGCGCGCGCCTGGCGAGCCAGGTGTCCTCCACCGCGCTGGCGTTCCTGTTCGTGGCCTTCATCCTCTATGTTTCCACGCAGATGATCGTGGGCTTTCATCCCAAAGCCAGCCGGAGCATGCCGGGTGCGTGGGGAACGGCATTGGCGGGCGTGGGCATTGGCGCGTTTTCCTGTCTGGTGGCAATCGGCGGCGGCGCGTTGTCCGTTCCCTTCATGCTCTGGTGCAATGTGCGCGCGCAACACGCCATCGGCACCTCGGCGGCCATCGGCTTTCCCATCGCGGCGGGCGGCGCGGCGGGCTACATGGTCAACGGCTGGCAAAACTCCGCCCTGCCGCCCTACAGCATCGGCTTCGTCTATTTGCCCGCCGTGGCGGGCATGGTCGTCGCCAGCATGCTGACCGCCCCCCTGGGCGCAACCCTGACCCACAGACTGCCCGTAAAACGCCTGCGCCAGATCTTCGCCGCCGTCCTCCTGCTGCTGGCTTTCACCATGCTCCGAAAACTGCTCTGAGAAAACGTCCGCGTGTAGCCCCAACGCATAACCCGTCCGGTCTGCGTGGTTTTGCAGGGGCGGCAGGTTGCCGCCCCTGCAAGAACCAACGAAGCCAAACACGCGACCACTGCATACGGACCACGAAGCGAGCGCTCTGTCCTCTATCCCCTGGAAGGCTCCCGCGTCATTTGAATGGCGTGGGACGCGGGGTCTTGTCGGCGGAGGGCGGCAGGATGGGAAGCTTGAAGTCGGGCTGGTCGCCCGTCAGCGTCTTCAGGAAGGCGACGATGCTGGCGTTTTCCTGCGCGGTGAACTGCTTGCCCAGTTGCAGGCGTCCCATGGTATTCACGGCTTCGGTCAGGGTGTTGGCCGCGCCGTCGTGGAAGTAGGGGTAGGTCAGTTCCACGTTCCTAAGCGTCGGCACCTTGAAATTGAAGCGTTCGGCATCCTGTCCCGTCACGGCGGCGCGTCCTTCGGCGGGATTGTTGGTCCTGTACGGCTCCACCAATCCCATCTTCTGGAAGGAATTGCCGCCAACGGCCACTCCGTTGTGACAGGCGATACAACCGCTGTCCTTGAAGAGCCGATAGCCTTCCAGTTCTTTCTTGCTCAGTGCCCTGGCGTTGCCGCGCAGCCATTGGTCGAAGCGCGAATTCGGCGTGACCAGCGTTTTCTCGAATTCGGCGATGGCCAGCGTTACCTGGCCGATGTCGATCTTGTTCTTCTTGAAAACCTGTTTGAATTCACGCACATAGCCGGGGATGGTTTCCAGCACATGCACAGCCAGGTTGTGTGAAAAGCCCATTTCCCTGGGGTTGGCGATGGGGCCTCCGGCCTGCGCCTGCAGGTCGGCGGCGCGCCCGTCCCAGAATTGCGCCACATTGAGGCTGGAGTTGAGCACGGTCGGCGCGTT
>JAITEO010000267.1 GCA_031281985.1 Zoogloeaceae bacterium
GTGGATTCGGGTGTGGGCGTTGTTGCGGGCGTTGCCGCGGGCGGCGGGCGCGGCGCTTCGTGCTCGAAGCGCACGCGCTGGGCAATGGCTTCCGGCAGCCAGGGACGCAGCGCCAGCACGGCGATTTCCAGCGGCGGCGCGAGCTTGGCCGCAGCCCACCATTCCTGTTGCGGCAGGGCTGTCATGCCGCCCGCGATCACCAGCGCCAGCACCATCAGCGCCGCGCGCGCCAGACCGAAAAAGATTCCCAGGAAGCGGTCGGAAAATCCAAGCCCCAGCGCGCGAATCAGGCGACTGAGCGCCATGCGCGCCAGGGCCATCAAAACCAGCGTTGCCAAGAAGACCAGCGCGCAACCCGCCAGGGTACGCAATCCGGCATCGCCGATGGCCCCGGCAAACAAGCCCTGCCCGACTTCCGCACCCAGGAACCGGGCGGCAAAGAACGCCAGCACCCAGGCAGCCAGGGCAATGATCTCGCCCACCACGCCGCGCCAAAATCCCAGCAGCACGGAGCAGGCGGCGATGCCCAGGACTGCGTAATCGAAAACCGTCATCGTCGCTCATGACTGTGGCGCAATCCGGCCATCCACGCCGATGCGCTGCATCTTGATCAGCGCCGCTTCCGCCGCCGCGCGATTCTTGAACGGCCCGGCGCGCACCCGCGTCTTTGCGCCCTGCGGCGCATCCAGCGCCTCGGTATAGACCGGAATCTTCAATTCCCGGAGCTTCTTTTTCAGGTTCTCCACATTGGCGGCGTCGGCGAAAGCGCCAATCTGGATCACGTGCGGCGCATTCGCATTGGCGGCGCTGGCAACCGTCGTCGTCTCGCCCGGCAGTTGTCCGGAAAGGATGGCCGCCGCGCGGCGCGCCTCCGCATCCGCCGCCGGATTCGGCGCGGGATTACTGGCGGGCGCGGCAGTCGCCGGACGGGCGGGCGTTGCAGGCGTGGTGGTCGCGGGTTGCTGCGGCGCGCTCTGCGCCGGACGCGCCGTAGCGGGTGGTGTTGCGGGCGGCGTTGTGGGTGGCGTTGCGGGTGGCAAAAGCGCCGCTTCCGGCGAAACCGGTTCGGGCGGCGCGGGGGAGATGACGGGCGCGTCGGGCGCGGGAGCGGGCAGCGGCAGCGGTTCCACCGCGTTCGGGTTGGGGATGTGGATTTCCACATCCTGCTCCGTCGGCTGCGGCGCGCTGTTCATGACCAGCGGCAGCGCCAGCGCGACAAAGGCGACAAAGGCGATCGCGCCCACCAGACGGCGGCGCGCCTTTTTCTTCTGCTGCGACTGGACGTCGTCAGCATCATTCATGCGAGGCATTTTCTTCATGCGTTTTGTCCATTCGACGATTGTCCCTTGGCGGGTGCCAGAAATTCCAGCGCCGCAGCAACCGTGAGAAACGATCCAAAGATGGCGATTCTATCATCTTCACCCGCCGATTCCCGCACTCGATCTTGCGCCGCCGCCAACGCCGCGCGCACACAACTGTGGCAAGAGCAGGACGCGCCGGGATCCGCCTTGCGCAATATCTCGGATAGCGCCTCCGCCGTCAGGCCGCGCGGGCCGGGAAGCGTAGTGAGAAACCAGTGCGTCACCTTGCCGCGCAACGCGGCGATGCTGCCTGCCACGTCCTTGTCCGCCAGCATGCCCAACACGGCATAGGTATGCCGATAAAAGCCCATGTCCGCCAGATTCGCCGCCAGGGCGCGCATCGCCTGCGGATTGTGCGCCACATCCAGTAAAACGGCGGGCTTGCCGGGCAAGATCTGGAAACGTCCGGGCAAGGTCGTCTGCATCAGCCCTTCGCGTATCGCCTGCATGGGGAGGGAGAGGCGTTCGGGAAGGCTTTCCAGCGCGGCGAGCGCAAGGCTGGCGTTGTGCAATTGCGTTTGTCCGCGCAATCCCGGATAGGCGAGGTTGCGGCGGCGCAAGCGGCCATCTTCTTCCCGCCGCCAATACTGCCAGGAGAGGCGCGATTCCGGCCAGGACGAAAAACCGAAGTCCCGTCCCATGACGCGCAAGGGCGCGTTTTGTTGCGCGGCATGCCGCACGAGGCTTTGCGGCGGCGCTGCGTCGCCGCACAGTGCCGGACATCCGGCGCGAAAGATGCCTGCCTTCTCGAAGCCGATGCTTTCCCGATCCGCGCCCAGCCAGTCCTGATGATCGAGATCCACCGTGGTGACGATGGCGACATCCGCGTCATACAGATTGACCGCGTCCAGCCGCCCGCCCAGCCCCACTTCCAGCGCCAGCGCCTCGCACCCCGCCGCCGCGAACACCTGCCAGGCCGCCAGGGTGCCGAATTCGAAATCGGTGAGCGGCACCTCCCCCGCCACCTGCCGCGCCGCCTCCACCTCGGCAAAGGCGGCGCACAGGGCGTCGTCCTCTACGGGAACGCCGCCCACGCGCACCCGTTCGTTGTACCGGAGCAGATGCGGCGAACTGTAGCAGCCCGCCTTGTAGCCCGCGCGCGTGAGAATGCTTTCCAGATACGCCACCGTGGAACCCTTGCCATTGGTGCCCGCCACCGTGAAAACCGGACAAAACGCCCGCTGCCCGAGAACGGCGCTCACCCGCCGCGCCCGCTCCAACCCCAATTCAATCCCGGCCTGCCCCCTGGGATGCAGACGTTCCAGATAGTCGAGCCAGGAGGCCAGATCACGCAAACGGCTCGCGCTCATGCCGGAAGGA
>JAITEO010000318.1 GCA_031281985.1 Zoogloeaceae bacterium
TCGCCCGAACGAGGCCGGCGCCCACCACCACCCCCTCCACCACGAACGGGCCGCAGTCGCGCCCTTCCTAGCTCTCGGTTGTCATGGCGCGGGAAACCACGTCGCGCGAGGCCAGGTCCTTGGCGGTGGGCGCGTAGCGTTCCATGAAACGCTCGTTGTCCGCGTTCCTCAGAATGCCGCCCTCGCCGCGCACGCCTTCGGTAATCAAGACGCCCGCGCCCGCCACGCCGGTGGGGTGGAATTGCCAGAATTCCATGTCCTCGAGCGGAATCCCAGCGCGCGCCGCCATGCCCAGGCCGTCGCCGGTATTGATGAAGGCGTTGGTGGAAGAAGCGAAGATGCGTCCCGCGCCGCCGGTAGCGAAGATCACCGCGCGCGCATGGAAGATCGCGATCTGGCCGGTTTCCATCTCCATCGCGGAAACGCCCACCACCACGCCTTCGGCGTCCCGGATCAAATCGAGCGCCATCCACTCGACGAAGAACTGGGTGTTGGCCTTGACGTTCCTCTGGTACATGGCGTGCAACATGGCGTGTCCGGTACGGTCGGCAGCGGCGCAGGCGCGGCGCACCGGCTTTTCGCCGAAGTTGGACATGTGCCCGCCAAAGGGACGCTGGTAAATCTTGCCGCTGTCTACGCGGTCGAACGGCATGCCGTAGTGTTCGAGGTCGACCACCACTTCCACGGCCTTCCGGCACATGTACTCGATGGAATCCTGATCGCCCAGCCAGTCGGAACCCTTCACCGTGTCATACATGTGCCAGCGCCAGTGGTCTTCCTCGGAATTGCCCAGCGAGGCGGCGACGCCGCCCTGGGCGGCCACGGTATGCGAGCGGGTGGGAAAGACCTTGGAGAGCACGGCGGTCTTCAAACCGGCTTCGGAGAGTTGAATGGCGGAACGCAGCCCCGCGCCGCCCGCGCCAACGACGACGGCGTCGAATTTGAGAATGGGAACACTCATTTTTGTTTACAGCCTCCAGAGAATCGCGGCAATCCAGCCGGAATAACCCGCCAACAGCAGAATCGTCAGCACGTGCAGGGTGAGACGCACGCTCACCGGCTTGACGTAATCCATCCACAGGTCGCGGATGCCGATCCAGGCGTGGTAGAACAGCGAGAGCGCGAACAAGAAGGTGAAGAACTTGACCGGCCCATTGGCGAAGATGCTGCGCCAGACGTCGAAGTCCGCCGGTTTCAGCACCAGGAGAATCGCCACGATGAAGACGCTGTAGAAGGCCATGACGACCGCGGTGGCGCGTTGGGCGAGCCAATCCTTGAGGCCATAGTGCGCCCCGACGACGATACGGTTGTTCACAGCAGCACCCTCCAGCAAATCAACGCGGTCAGCGCCAGGCTGACGACAAAGACGATCACGGCGGAACGCCGCGCCGCCGCCAGGTCTACGCCCACGTCGAGGTCGAGAAACAGAAAGCGGATTCCCGCGCAGAAGTGATGCAGGAACGCCCAGATGATCCCCGCAAACAGCAGCTTCGTGCATGGATGCGCGGCAATGCCGGCAAAACACGCAAAGCTTTCCGGCGAGGTCACGCTGGCCTGGAACAGCCAGAGCAGCGGCGCCAGCAGCAGAAAGAGACCCACGCCGCTGACGCGGTGCAAGATGGAGAGCTTGCCCGGCAAGGGCAGCTTGATGGAAAACAGGATGGAATAGAAGTCCAGATACTTCGGACGTTTCCGGATACGTAGCGCACTCATGAACATCATCCTCGAAGGTTCGGAAAAACCGGCGGCAAGCCGCCGACGACCAACACGCAGCCAAAAGGCCAGTGATTATACCTTTGAAAAACAGCGCGTTTACCAAGACATGGGGTTGCGTTGCCTTTCCACCAAAATTCAGCCAAGTTCATTGTAATAATGGTGACAATCCGTCACATAGAATCCGCGCCGCCACTCCACCGGATGCTCCACATAGGCGTAGGCGCGCCGTTCCACGAGGAGCAATGGCGTGTCGGGCGCGACTTCCAGCCGCCTGGCCACGCCTGCATCTGCCGCCACCGCCCGCACCCGTTCCTCGGCGCGCGTCATGTGTACGCCGAAGCGTTGCTCGAAAAAACGGTAGAGCGACACGGCATGGTTTTCCTGCTCCAGCATCGCCAGCGTCAGTTCGCCAAAAATTTCCATGCGCAGGAATATCTGGTCGAAGACGACCGGACGCGCGTCAAAGCACAACAAACGCTCGACCGCCATCACCGCGTCGCCGGGTTGGATGACCAGCGCCGCCGCTATCGCCGCGTCCGCCGTCTGCGCGCCACAGGAAAGCGGCAGGCTGCGCTTTTGCTGCGGCAAGCCGTCGTCGGAACGCAGGCGCAAAAAACGGTACCGGGCGGGCGGATCGCCGTGCGAAGCCACGAAGGTGCCCTTGCCCTGACGCCGCACCAGCAGGTTTTCGCTGGACATCTCGTCGATGGCCTTGCGCACCGTGCCCTGGCTCACGCCAAACCGCGCCGCCAGTTCCGCTTCGCTGGGAATCAAGGCCCCCGGCTCCCACTCGCCCGCGCCCAGCGCGTTCATCAACAGGGTCTTGATTTGACGATACAGGGGACTGAAAGTCGGCGAAGCCGCCGCCTGGCGAATGATGTGCGGAACAACGGAAGAAGAAGGCGCATCGGACATGCCAGCCATTACACCACAAAAAACACCAGCCGTCTATCTTATATAAGACATATCATTGCAATCCAAAGTAGAAGCGGAGAAAACCAACGCAGCGCCGCCGCCTGCCGTCCCCGCTCCCCCAATCCTTGTCAGGGAAGGAAGATGGGCTTCCCTTCCCTCTGACAAAGAGGGAATCAAGGGGTCATCCTGTCCATCCTGTTCATCCTGTCCAAATTGTCTTTTCTCTTGGCAAAGAGGGACAGAAGGAATTCGACAGGATGAACAGAATGGTTGTCTTCCCCCCTGCAAAGGCTGAAGGCCGGAGGACAGCCGCAGGCTGGTCTGGCGCAGCCAGATGCGGCGAAGCCCTTGCAGGCTGCGAAGCCCTTGCAGGCTGCGAAGCCGCACACAAGGGGGGACTGAGGGGGGGTGCGGCGGTTCAGACGGCACAGGAGACAGATTTTTTACCGGTGCGCCGCGCCGTATGATTCCTCCTGACATCTGTTTCCTGTTTCCTGTTTCCTGTGTCCTGTCTCCTGCCTCACGTCCGCAAACCCCTCCCCTGCCCTCCCCTTGTCAGGGGAGGGAGTGCCCCCTGCAAAGGGAGTGTACCCTGCAAAGGGCTTGCACCCTGCAAAGGGAGTTTGGCGGCGCTTCTTCTG
>JAITEO010000350.1 GCA_031281985.1 Zoogloeaceae bacterium
GCCTTCCATCCACGCCCAGACCTGTCGATACCCCACGGCGCGCATGGAAGGCAGGTCGGCGTGCAAATGGTAACGGCGGCGCAGGTCTTCCACTTCTTCGATCAATCCCTCCGCCAGCATCCCGCGAAAGCGCCGGGCGATGCGCTCGGCAAGCGGAAGACGCGCCGACGGCAGCAGGGCGAGCCGGAGAAAATGGTAGGGCGGCGCTTCCGGTTTCTTTTCTGCCAGCAATTCCGACATGGGACGGCCACTGAGGCGGCAGACTTCCAATGCCCGCTGGATGCGCTGGCCGTCCGTGGGGGAAAGACGGGCGGCGGTTTTCGGGTCGCATATCGCCAGTTCCGCGTGCAGCGTCGGCCAGCCCTTTTCTTGTGCTTTTGCCGTCAATTCCGCCCGCAGGGCGGCGTCGGCCTGCGGCAGATCGGCCAGTCCTTCCAGGAGTGCCTTGAAGTAGAGCATGGTGCCGCCCGCCAACAGCGGAATCCGTCCCTGGGCGGTGATTTCCGTCATGGCGGCCAGCGCCTCTTCCCGGAAGCGGGCGGCGGAATAATGTTCTTCCGGGCTGACGCAGTCGATGAGCCGGTGCGGGAATTCGGCAAGCGTCGCCGCGTCCGGCTTGGCGGTGCCGATGTTCATGTCCTTGAACACCAGCGCCGAATCGACGCTGATGATCTCCACGGGAAAACGCCGCGCCATCTCGAGCGCCAACGCCGTCTTGCCGCTGGCGGTCGGCCCCATCAACAAGATGGCGGGCGGTTTTGCAGGCTCTGCGCCAGTGACCGCATTCACGGGATCAATCGCAGGATCTCCGGCTTGACGATGCCGCGCAGCAAGGCTTTGGGAACCCGGATTTCCGGCATTCCTATTGCGTAGTATCCCGCCTCGTAATGACCGTAATCGAAGGTCAATCCGCCCTTGACGATCTTCCAGTTGTCGTTGGGGGTAAACCACTCGGCGAGAAATTCGTCCTGTTCCTTGCGGTCGCTGGAGGTTACTTCGTGTTCCACGAGCCAGTCCCGGTAGGCGTTTCGCTGGAGGTCATCCAGCGCGGCGCGCTTTTGGGGAGCGACCAGAATTTCCTCCAGCGGCACCGGCGCGCGAGTATCGAGGTTCAGCAGAAAATTCTTGATGCCGCCCCCGCCATGCGCCGCGCCGCCGCCGTAAGTCCAGACGAAGTAGGAAAATTGCAGGAAATCGCCATAGCGACCGCCGAATTTCATCTCGCCTACGAATTCATCGCCGTAGAGGGATTCGTCTCCCTCCTTTTGTTCGCCCAGTTGCGCGAGTCCATCCACGAATGCCTGGTAATCCGCCGCGAAGTCCGCATGTTTTGGCGGCGCGTCGGTCGCTTTTTGCGTCAGCAGGGCATCCAGCCACTTCGCGCCGGGAAAGCGCGGGACGGATAAGCGCGCGCTCGCACACCGTTCTTCGCCCCGCGCGTCATGCAGGCAGGATTTGGCCTGATAGAGCTGTTCCTCGTAGTGCGCGTATGCGGCGTATTTGTCCTCTCCGGCTTTTGCAAGGACGGCGGGCGGCAGGAGGAGGGCGAAAAGAAGGAGCGCGCCGCCCGCCATGACGAGAGGCGCGCGGCGCGGGCGTGTTGGCGTGTGCCTTCTGCTCATTTCAGATCCGGCAGCGTGTTTTCCTGCTGTTCGCCCAGTTCGTGCACCACGTTGGCGCGGCCGAGGAGCAGGGCGTCCAGCGGCCCGATGCGCTGGACATCCTTGTTGGTATAGGGGAGCTTGTGCAGCACGTAGCGCATGGCATTCAAACGCGCGCGCTTTTTGCAGTCGGATTTCACGACCGTCCACGGGGCATCCGCCGTGTCCGTGTAGAAGAACATGGCTTCCTTGGCCTTGGTGTAGTCGTCCCATTTGTCGAGGGAGGCCATGTCGATGGGCGAGAGTTTCCATTGTTTCAGGGGGTGACTCTTGCGTTCCTTGAAGCGGCGGCGTTGTTCCTCGCGGGAAACCGAGAACCAGAACTTGATGAGATGGATGCCGCTGCGCACCAGGTTGCGCTCGAATTCCGGGCATTGCCGCATGAATTCCGCGTATTCGTCCGGCGTGCAAAAGCCCATCACCCGTTCCACGCCGGCGCGGTTGTACCAGGAACGGTCGAAGAGCACGATCTCGCCCTGGGTGGGCAGATGCTGGATGTAACGCTGGAAATACCACTGTCCGCGCTCGACTTCCGAGGGTTTTTCCAGCGCGATCACCTTGGCGCCGCGCGGATTCAGGTGTTCCATGAACCGCTTGATGGTGCCGCCCTTGCCCGCCGCGTCGCGTCCCTCGAAGAGAATCACCACGCGCTGCCCGGTTTCCTTGACCCAGGCTTGCAGTTTCAGGAGTTCCACCTGCAACTGGTATTTTTGCTTTTCATAGTTCTTGCGGGACATCAGGTTCTTGTAGGGATAGCCGCCCTTGCGCCAGTTCTCGGAGAGTTCGTCATCCGGCTTCACGATGCGCTTGGGCGCGATGTCGAGCGCGGTCTTCTTGAGGAAGGCCTCCCGCAACACGGCCACGTCATCGGGCGAAGCGCCGTCCAGGATGGCTTCCAGGGCGCTGGCGGCGGATTGCAGATCGGTCTTGGCGGCGGTTTGCAGGATGTCCGTCATGGCGACGATCTTGGATTCCCGCGCCGCCGTGGTCGCCTGCTCGATCTCGAACGCCGCGATGCCGGATTGCGTGGAAGAGGTGGCAACATCTCCCGAACGCGCCGCGCGCGGACGGGCAGGGGATTTGACGGGCCTTGCGGCTGGGGCGGCGGATTTGGCGCGGTTCGTTGTCTTGGGCGTGGGCATGACGGCTCCTGTGCGTGGATGAAAGAATCAGGACGTAAGTGTACGTCAAAAAGTGAAATCCTACTTTTTGAAAGGTAGCGCAGGGTGCGATTAAAAGCGGAGAAAACCAACGAAGCGCCGCCGCTTGCCGTCCCCTCTCCTCCAACCCAGAAAGGGGAGGACTGAGGGGTCATCCTGTAAATTCTGTTCATCCTGTCAAAATTGTTTTTCCTCTTGACAAGGGGGAAAGAGGAAATTCGACAGGATGACAGGATGAACAGGATGGTTGTCTTCCCCCCTGACAAGGGGGGACTGAGGGGGGTTTGCGGCGGTTCGGTCTGCATCCGGCCTTGGTACCTGCTCCACGTCCGTAAACCCCTCCTCGGCCTCCCCTTGTGTGCGGCTTCGCCACATCTGGCTTCGCCAGACCAGCCTGCGGCTGTCCTTCCGCCTTCAGCTCCAGCAGGGGAGGGAGTGATAAAGACGGCGCGCACCCCAAGGGCGTTGCCGTTTGCGGGGGCGGTGGGCTATAGTGTGGCGCGTGTCCTCTGGATTTTGGCCTGCCGTCATGAAATTTTCCTTGTCGTTGTGTTGTCTTCTGCTGGCGCTGTGCCTCGTTTCGGGCGCGGCG
>JAITEO010000091.1 GCA_031281985.1 Zoogloeaceae bacterium
ATAAAACTCACTTCACTGACAGTTCTCGCCAACCCCCCTCCGCTCAAGCTCCCGCGCGCAATCAACATCCGTCATCGACATCCGTCAACCGCCCGCTTCCACCCTCGCTTCCAAAGGTCGGCGTACTTCTCATGTAAAGTGCTTCAAGTCTCTCGCACCCCAGCAGAACCCCTATCTCAAGCAAAATACCCAAAACAGAAACCCCGCACGGAGCACTCGCCTCAAAGCACCCACATCTATCGGTCGTCTAATTTTTAAAGAACAAAACGCTACCTACCAGGCAGCGAAGAAGGGGGATTATGGCGAGTCTTTCCGGCACTGTCAACAAATTTTTAGAGTGTCGTGGCAACGCAGCAAATCGTTGAGCGGCCAGCGGGGTTTGACGGCGAACACGCCGGCGGGGCGTGCGACCGCTACGCCAGATTGCAGGCGCAGGGCGGCGGCAAAGGCGATCATGGCGCCGTTGTCGGTGCAGAATTCCAGCGCCGGGTAATAGACGCGGCACTGCCTTGCCTGCGCGGCGGCATCCAGCGACTGGCGCAATTGCCAGTTCGCGCCAACGCCGCCCGCCACCACCAGGCGTTGCATGCCGACATGCCGCAACGCGGCGAAGGATTTTTGCGTCAGCACCCTGACCACGGCATCCTGAAAGGCGCGCGCCATGTCGGCCTGGAAAGACGCGTCCGCCATTTCTCCCTGCTTTTGCACCTGCGTCAATACCGCCGTCTTGAGACCGGCAAAGCTGAAATGGAAATCCCCGGAATTCAGCATGGGACAAGGCAACTCGAACGAACCGGGGCGTCCCGACCTTGCCAATCGGGAAAGCGCCGGGCCGCCGGGATAGGGCAGGCCGAGGAGCTTGGCGGTCTTGTCGAAGGCTTCTCCCGCGGCATCGTCTTGTGTTTCGCCCAGGAGTTCATAGTGTCCAACACCCGTCACCGCCATCAACTGCGTATGCCCTCCCGACACCAGCAGGGCGACGAAGGGGAATTCCGGCGCGTCCGCGGCCAAGAGCGGCGAGAGCAGGTGGCCTTCCAGATGATGCACGGGCAATACGGGCTTGTTCAGGCTGAGCGCCAGCCCTTCGGCAAAGGCCGCGCCCGCCAGCAACGCGCCCGCCAATCCCGGCCCCTGGGTGTAGGCCACGACATCGATGGCCTGCATGGCGCACCCCGCCTTGTTCAATACCTCGCGCAACAGGGGAACGAGGCGGCGGATGTGGTCGCGCGAGGCCAGTTCCGGCACGACGCCGCCATATTCGGCGTGCAGCGTGACCTGGCTGTGCAGCGCATGCGCCAGCAAGCCCTGGTCCGTGTCGTACAGGGCCAATCCGGTTTCGTCGCACGAAGATTCGATTCCCAGAACCCGCATTTTTCCGGCATCAGGAATCGGGATTGGCCAGGCGATACACGAATATCAGCACAATCGCCAGGATGGTGACATAGCGCAATACCTGCCGCCAGAGCTGGAATTGCGCGGCGGGCAGGCGGATTTCATCCTGCGCGTTTTTTCGTGACATGATCCAGCCCACGAACAGGGCGATGGCCAGGCCGGAAAGCGGCATGAGGATGCGGCTGGTCAGGTAATCCACTTGGTCGAAGAGGTTGAGGCCAAAGAGTTTGAAGCCGCTCCAATCGTTGAAGGACAAGCAGACCGCCACGCCCAGCAGCCACACGGCAGCGCCTGTGCCCCAGGCGGCGGCGGCGCGATGCACGCCCAGGCGCTCCGTAGCCCAGGCGACGAAAGGCTCCACCAGGGAAATGGCCGAAGTCCAGGCGGCGAACAGCACCAGCAGGAAAAAGAGCGAGCCGACCACGCGCCCGCCGGGCATGTGCGTAAATACCAGCGGCAGGGTATGGAAAACCAGGCCGGGGCCGGAATTGGCTTCCAGTCCGTGCGCAAAGGTGAGCGAAAAAATCGCCAGTCCCACCAGCAATCCCACCAGCGTATCCATCAGCGCGATCCAGAAACAGTTGTGCGCAATGCTGGCGCGTTTATCCAGGTAGGAGCCATACGCCATGATTGCGCCCATGCCCAGGCTCAGGGAGAAGAAGGCGTGCCCCATCGCGGAAAGCACCACCTGTCCCGTCAGCAGTTCCGGCTTGAAATCGAACATGAAATGCCAGGCGGTGCGCATGTCGCCGACCATGCCGCCCCACAGCACCAGGAACAACAAGATGACGAACAACGCGGGCATCAGCAGCAGATTAGCGCGCTCGATGCCGGAAAGCACGCCGCGCGCCACCACGCCCACCGTCAGCGCGAGAAAGACCGTGTGCCAGAAAATCAGCCGCAGCGGGTTCGCCTGCAGGTCGGCAAACCCTTGTTTTGCCGCTTCCGGCGTCAGGATTCTTACGCCGGCGATGGCCTGGTACGTGTACTCGACAATCCAGCCCGCCACCACACTGTAATAGGCCAGGATCAACAACGCGCCCAGCACGCCGACCCAGCCCAGCGCCCCCCACCAGGGCGAAGCGCCGTTTTCTTCCGCCACCTTGAGCATGGCGGAAACCGGATTACCCCGTCCGCGCCGCCCGATGAGGATTTCCGCCATCAACAGCGGCAGACCCACCAGCGCCACGCACAGGAGATAGACCAGCACGAAGGCGCTGCCGCCCTGCGCGCCGGTCATATACGGAAAGCGCCAGATATTGCCCAGGCCGACCGCGGAGCCTATCGTCACCAGAATGAAGGCCCAGCGGCTCGACCAGGTGGAACGCGGTGCGTCGAAAGACATGGATCAGTCCTTCTTGCCGCCCTCTTCTTGCAGCAGCTTCTCGTTGATTTCCACCGCGTACCGCTGGCGCAGGGCGGCCTGATAGGCGTTCCGCTGCAACTGCGCGTTCATTTGGGTCAGCGATCCCTGCGCCTCCGCCAGGTCGCTTTCCTGCACTTCGCCCGCCGTCACGC
Organism: Zoogloeaceae bacterium; assembly: GCA_031281985.1. Taxonomy (GTDB): domain Bacteria; phylum Pseudomonadota; class Gammaproteobacteria; order Burkholderiales; family Rhodocyclaceae; genus Azovibrio. The sequence goes on from JAITEO010000091.1 coordinate 2,911, forward strand.
GATTGATTTTATAGATCGCATAGCCCACGCCGGGCAATTCCACGCCGGTGTAAAACGGCGGCTTCTGCTCGCCGGGGGCGCGAAAGATGGCGTCGATGGACAAGGCATCCAGTTTGCCACGTTGCAGGCGGGAAACGTCTTGCGCCTTGCTCCACTTCAGCTTCAGCCTGGCGTTCAGGGGTTTGATGGGCGCATCCGGCCCGGCTTTTTCCAGCTCCGCCAGGTTCGCCTTCCCGCGCTCCACCGCCAATGCCTGCGCCTTTTCCCGGCGCAGGAAGTCTTGGATATCTTGCCGCACGTCCGCGAAAGGAACCAGGGCGGCAGGCCGGTGTTCCAGCAGGCGCGCGGACGCCATGACGCCCGGCGTGACGCTCACCGCCTTGGAATTGTGCCCTTTCGTGAGCACCTCGTCATCAAATATCGCGCTGCGCAGGATCGCGCTGCGCAAGGCTTCGTCGCCCGCCCGCGGATCTGCCTCGCGCGTCAGCCAGTTGGATTGCCGCACCTTGAGGCCAAACGCATCGGCGGCGGGTTTGAGGCTGTCGAATTGCCGAAAGACCAGATCGGCAAATTTTTCGGAATCTTCGGCAAAGCGCTGCGCCGCGCCCTCGCGTTTCAACTCCGCTTCCACATCCGCGCGCACCTCGGCAAAAGGACGGTATTTCCCTGGCTGAATCTCGGTCAAGAGGATGATATGAAAGCCAAACTCGCTTTCCACCACATCGGAAATTTCGCCGACCTCCTTCAGGGCAAATGCCGCGTTGGCAAAAGATTCCACCATGCCCCCCGTGCGCGCAAAAACCCCCACATCACCGCCCAGCGACGCGGAACCCGGATCCGTCGATTTGCTTTTGGCCAATTCGGCAAAGCGCTCTGGATTCTGCCTCACCTCCGCCAGCAACGCTTCGGCGTCGGCCTTGCTGGGCACCAGGATATGACGGACGCGCCGCTTCTCCACCACCACGGCAAACCGCTCCTTATGCGCGTCATACCAGGCGCGCAGCGTCTTTTCGTCCAGCTTGTTCTTGTCTTCCAGGTCTTTTGACGAAAGCACCAGATATTCGACGCGCACCTGTTCCGGCAAGGTGAACTTGGGCGCGTTGGCGTCATAAAACTGCTGCGCCTCCGCTTCCGTGGCCTCCACCTGCCCCATCAGGCTCTGCCAAGTCGTCTGGCTTTCTTCCACGGTGCGCTTTTCCATCCACAAGGCGGCAAACTGCCGCGCCACGGTTTGCGGCACAAAGGCGCTACGCATCACCGTGCCCAGCAACACTTGTTGCAACATGTCTTCCTGAAGCAGCGCTTCGTATTCCGGCGCGCTCCTGTTGATGTTTCTCAGCACGGACTCGTATCGTTCCTGGGAAAACGCGCCACTTTTCGGATCCTGAAATTCCGGCGTATTCTGGATCCACTCGCGCATGGCCGCCCGCACATCCAGACGCAGGCGCTTGGCTTCCAGCAACAAGATCCGCCGCATCACCATCCCTTCCAGCACGGCCGCGCGCACCTCTGGCGTATTGAACGCCGCCACGTCCACATCGGGCCTTTC
>JAITEO010000134.1 GCA_031281985.1 Zoogloeaceae bacterium
ACAGATAGGACGCAAGATCGGCACGGCCTTGCTGCACAAAAAGCCCTACGCTCGCCTGCTCAAAGCCATCGACGCCCCAGAAGACAAACAGCCTCTTCTACTCAAGGACTTCGTCGACTATTGGTATCTCGAACTGGCGCGCAAGGGCGATGAAGAACTGTGGTGGTACATCTTTGGTGACCCGGTAAAGCATCCGTTAACAATGGGCAGCTACTTTGGCCGCTGGTGCATCGAGGCCGCCGCCGCTGTCAAGGCGTTCGGGCTTGACGATAGCCTGTGTCTCGGCCACGAACACTACCCCGGTGATCTGCTGCGCCCGGATGACCCAAGCACGCATCCAACACGACCAGAACCGAAACAGGGAATATTGACTAGACTTTTCAAGCGCAACAAAAAAGTGTAGCCATTTGAAATCCTGAACGATGAACGTCCAAATCACCACCAATGATCTTGTGCGCCTTGCCAGGACGCTTGCCGCCGAAGGCGATCTCTTCGCCAGTGCCGGAGGCGATCTCACTTGATGAAGATGGTTTGAATTGCACCAGAGACCATGGACAGGTTCTCAAGCGTCGAGTCTGCTACCATGCGCCTGCATCAACAAACCTCCTTGCGGATGGCGATTGCAACCGCGAGCTTTTCATCTGGATAACCGCCATGACCCCTGAATTTTCCATCGAATTTTTCCCGCCACAGACCGCCGAGGGCGTCACCAGGCTGCGTGCTGAACGGGAAAAACTTGCAGCATTGCAGCCAGAATTTTTTTCCGTCACCTATGGCGCGGGCGGTTCCACGCGCGCGCGCACCCTTGCCATTGTCCGGGAAATTGCCGCCGAAGGGGTTTGTGCTGCGCCGCATCTTTCCTGCATCGGTTCCACCCGTGCGAGCATCCGGGAAATGCTTTCGGAATTCGCGACAGCGGGCGTTTCCCGTATCGTGGCCTTGCGAGGCGACCTGCCTTCCGGCATGGCCGATCCCGGAGAACTGCGTTATGCCAACGAACTGGTGGAATTCATCCGCGCCGAGACAGGCGACCGTTTCCAGTTGCTGGTGGCCGCCTACCCGGAATGGCATCCGCAGGCGAGATCGCCGGAAGCCGATCTGCAACATTTCGCGCACAAGGCCAGGGCTGGAGCCAACGCGGCCATTACCCAGTATTTCTACAACGCCGACGCCTATTTTTACTTTGTAGACAAGGCGCGGGCGCAGGGTGTGGAGATTCCCATCATTCCCGGCGTGATGCCGATCGCGGGCTTTTCCAGACTGGCGCGTTTTTCCGACGCCTGTGGCGCGGACATTCCGCGCTGGATGCGCAAGACCTTCGAGAGCTATGGCGACGACGCCGCTTCCATCCGCGCCTTCGGGCTGGATGTGGTGACGGCACTTTGCGAAAGACTCCTCAGCGGCGGCGCGCCGGGACTGCATTTCTATAGCATGAACCAGTCCACGCTGGTGACGGAAATCTGGCAAAGGCTGGGGCGAAAGGGCTGATCCCGCAGTGGCTGGATACAAGAGGTATGATAAAAGTGATGGCATTTCATCAGTGCGAAAAACAAAACGCCACGCCAGCCACCTGCCTCGTCACACGTGAGCGCATGTGCGATAGGCGGCACAACCCATTTTTCCATCACCGCGCCCGTTCTTCGCATAAAAATCAGTGCAAAATGCAGCTTTTCACGCCAACGGCAACTTCAGCAACGCCAGCAAACCACCGCCCTCCGGATTCTGCGCAAGCTCCAGCGCTCCACCGTGATCCCGCGCCACTCGCTCCACAATCGCCAGTCCCAGACCAGTTCCGCCAACATTGCTGCGCGCGGATTCACGGCGGGTAAACGGCTGCTTCAAGCGATCACGCGCCTCGACCGGAATCCCCTCGCCGCAATCCGCGACGCCCAGCCACAAGAATCCAGCTTCCACCCGCGCCGACAGCGTCACCGGCGGCGCGCCATATTTCCAGGCGTTATCCACCAGATTGCCCAGGGCACGCCGCACAGCCCGGATTTTCAGGGGCAGGCGCGGCAAGGATTCTTCCATTTGCAGCGACAAAGGACGCTGGATCGCTTCCTCATGGGCACGGAGTTCTTCCAGCAAGGCGCGCGGATCACAGGGTGCCGGCGTTTCTTCCTCTCCGCCACGCGCGTAATCCAGAAACTGGGTGATGATGGCATCCATCTGCGCGATGTCCGCCACCATGCCGGCAGACGCCGCACCTTCCGGCAGACTCAGATCGACCTCCAGCCGCAAGCGGGTCAGCGGCGTGCGTAAATCATGCGAAATGCCCGCGAGAATTTCCGTCCGCTCCTGCTCACTGTATTCCAGGTCATACGACATGCGATTGAAAGCCTGCGCCAGCAAGGCCAATTCCTCCGTACCTTCTTCCGGCAGGGGGGCGGGCGTTTTGCCGCGCCCGACCAGCCGCGCCGCCTGCACCATGCGGCGCAGGGGACGATTGACCTTCGCTGCCAGCCCCCAGGCAAAAACGAGCGAAAACAGGGCCGAAAGCGCTGCCCAACCCAGCCAGTGCCAGGAAATCATCCCGTACGCGCGATCACGCGGCAGAATCAGCCAGAAATCGTCCGTCCCGCCTGGCATCAGGGCAAAACTGATCCAGATGCCCGCCTCGCCATTGACAGCACGCGCATATTGCGTCTGTTCCCCCAGTATCTTCCGCACTTCGCTACGTACTGCCTGATGAAAACCCTCGGCAAACGGTTCCACCACATCGCCCGCGTCCAGCGGCAGGATGCGGATGCCTTCCTGCGCCGACCAGTCCTGCAAGAGCTGGGGGCGCAATTCCGGCGCGCTGGCAGTCAAGGCCGAACGCACGAGATTGACCACGCTCACGGAAAACTCGGCAAAGACGCGCGGACGCGACGTATCCAGACGCAGAATCAGCCACCAGGAAAAATTGGTCGCCACCACCAGCAGAATTGCCAGCACAAACACATGGGTCAGCAGCGAACGAGGCTTTTTTCCGCGCATGAAATCCGCTCCAATCGTTGACAAGTTTGGGTTGAAGACGTGCAGTCTTGTTTCAACCCGTGTAAAAACAACGAACAACCAGCCTGTCTTTTTTGTTGACTGAACCGGAGCAAGGTCGAAGGCCGCAGGACAACCAAAGGCTGGTTTTGCGCAGCAAAATGCGGCTTTGCCGCACAAAAATCAGGATTTTACTTTTTGACGTTTCCCTTATGCTGCCATATCCGGCTCAGGCGCGTCGTCCGGGACGAAGACATAGCCCAATCCCCAGATCGTTTGCAAATAGCGCGGTTTGGCCGGATCAGGCTCCACCAGTTTGCGCAGACGGGAAACCTGCACGTCGATGGCACGGTCGAAGGGGCCATGTTCACGCCCCCGCGCCAGGGTCATCAACTGGTCGCGCGACAGGGGCTGGCGGGGATGCTGCAAGAGTGCCGCCAGCACGGCAAATTCTCCGGTGGTGAGCGTCTGCTGCTCACCGGCGCGGCTCAAGGTGCGCGCGCTCAAATCCACCTTGATGCCGCCAAAACGCACGATACCGGGCACAGCCGCCGGAGACCCCGCTGGACGCGACCCCTGGCGACGCAAGACTGCCTGGATGCGCGCCAGAAGTTCGCGTGGATTAAAAGGCTTGGGCAGATAATCGTCCGCACCCATTTCCAGCCCCACGATACGGTCGATTTCATCACCCCGTGCCGTCAACATGATGATGGGGATGGGATTGCCCTGACCACGCAAACGACGGCAGATCGTCAGGCCATCCTCACCGGGCAGCATCAGATCCAGCACCATCAGATTGAAGTATTCCCGTTGCAGAAGTCTGTCCATCTGTGACGCGTCCGGCGCGGCGCGCACCTCGTAACCCTGCTCGCCCAGATAACGCTGAAGCAGATCGCGCAAACGCAAATCATCATCCACGACCAGAAGGCGCTGCTGCTGGCGTTCCTGGTTGCGTCCACTCATGATGTTTCTCCCCGTTGAAAAAATGCGATCAGTGTACCGCCAGATGTGCAGGCTGACGTCAGAAACCTAACAGCTTGTTACAACTTGAGCGCGGGACGTCCCCGGGTTTTGCCGCACAATAGTACGCATGAAACCGCTATCGCTTTGCCGCCTCCTGCCGCTCCTCGCCACTTTTTCCATCCTTGCACCCGCGCAGGCTGAAAATGATCGGCGCGCGCTTTCCGACGAGGAACAGGAACACCTGCGCCAACAGGTGCGCGAAGCTTGGAAATGCGACGGCAAGGAACAGAAGGAAGAACACAGGAAGCGCATGAAAGCCTTGCGTCAATGCAACGACAGCGATGCGGAAACCTCCCAGGATTGTTCCCGCCAGCGCGACCTGCGCGAGGATTTGCGTCGCCACACCGGTTCCCGCAAGGAAAAAGCGCACAA
>JAITEO010000061.1 GCA_031281985.1 Zoogloeaceae bacterium
TTGTGCAGCGCCCTGGAAAGCGCGTCGATTTCCGCGCCCATCAGGATGCCCGCGCAGGCAACCGGCGCGAAGCGGGCGATGCCGTGCGTGGTGGCCTCGGCGCGGTGCGCGGTGCCGAAGGCGTCGTTCACATACACGTCGCAAAGCGCCGCCATCTTGCGCGATAGTTCTTCGCTATCCTTTTTTTCGCCCACGTTGCAGCGGCAGTTTTCCAGCAGCACGACTTCGCCGAAGGCGACCGTGAAGTTGCCCTCCACCCAGTCCTGCACCAGACGCACCGGCCTTTGCAGCAGTTGGGAAAGACGCACGGCAACGGGCGACAGGCTGTCTTCCGGCCCTACCCGTCCCTCCGTGGGACGCCCCAGATGCGAAGTCAGCATCACCGCCGCGCCCTGATCGAGCGCATACTGAATCGAGGGCAGCGACGCCTTTATCCGCGTGTCTTCGGTGATGTTGCCGGCTTCGTCCTGCGGGACGTTCAGATCGGCGCGAATGAAGACGCGCTTGCCGGAAAGGTCGAGATCGGTGAGTTTTTTGACGTGCATGGGACACTCGAAGGAAAAAATGCGGGTTATGGGAACGGATGGCGACTTTATCATTAGAATAACCCGAAACCCGCTTCGCCTTGAAATCCTCCGTGCGCGGACGGGTGCAATGAAAAGTGGAGGGAAAACCTCTCCAGACGAAGCGCCGCCGCTTGCCGTCCCTCCTCCGCTTGCGGTGTCTCGTTGGTTTCCTCCACTTTGGATTGCACCTTGCGCGGGCAAGGCGAGAACCCAGGAAAAGAGAAATGGACATGACGCAGGACAATCCGCTACGCGCGCGCTGTGACTGGGCGCGCAAATCCGAGTTGGAAATCCGTTATCACGACGAGGAATGGGGCGTTCCGCGCCGCGACGATGGGGGACAGTTTGAGTTTCTCGTCCTGGAGGCGGCGCAGGCGGGGCTTTCCTGGAATACCATTCTCAAAAAACGCGAAGGCTACCGGCGCGCTTTTGCCGGGTTCGACCCGCAACGGGTGGCGGCCTTCACCGAAGAAGACGTGGAACGGTTGCTGCAGGATGCCGCCATCGTGCGCAACCGCAAGAAGATCGAGAGCGCCATCCACAACGCGCGCCTCTTTCTGGAAATCGCCGCCCGGCATGGCAGCTTTTGCGCCTGGCTCTGGCGCTTCGTGGAGGGAGAACCCATCCAGAACGCCTGGCAAACCATGCGCGAGGTTCCCGCCACCAGTCCCTTGTCGGAGGCCATCGCGCGCGAAATGAAGAAACTGGGATTCCGGTTCATGGGCAGTACCATCGTCTATGCCCACATGCAGGCCACCGGCATGGTAAACGATCATCTGGTCTCCTGCTTTCGCCACGCGGAAGTGCGCTCCAGTGCGCTATGCGGGATGCGATGAAAATGAACCTTCGCACTGAAAAAATGCTGCGTGTCTTGCGCGTCGGCGCGGCGCTGTTGCTTTGGGCGGCCAGTCCGTTTGCGTGGGCGGAAGATGCGCGCTGCGCGGCGATTTCCTGGGTAATCGCGCCGCGTTACGAGAGCGCCTTGGACTTTGCCGACAATGGGCTGGCGGCGGTCGCGGCGGACGGCAAGTGGGGCTATGTCGACGAACAGGGCAGGGAAGTCGTCCCGTTGCGCTACGACGTAGTGGCGGACTTCTTTCTCGGCGCGCTGGCCCCGGTCGAAGCGGGCGGCAAGTGGGGCTATGTCGATGAACAGGGCAAGGAGGTCGTCCCGCCGCGCTATGACGACGCAAGGTACTTCCGGCACGGCATGGCGGCGGTCATGCGGGGGGACAAGTGGGGCTATATCGATGAAAAGGGCAGGGAAGTCATTTCCCCGCGTTTCGAGGAGGCGTGGGGATTTGCCGCCAATGGCCGGGCGGAAGTCAAGGCGGCGGGGAAATGGGGCTTTGTCGATCGGCGCGGCAGGTTCGTCATCCCGGCGCGGTTCGATGATATTTGGGAATTTTCCGATGATCTGCTGCTGGTTTCGGCAAATGGCAAATGGGGGTACATCGACAAAAAGGGCAGGGAAGTCATCCCGCCGCGCTTCGAGAACATGGGGCAGTTCGCCGACAATGGCCTGGCGGCGGTCGAACTGCGGGGCAAGTGGGGTTATGTCGATAAAAAAGGAAAAGTGGTCATCGCGCCGCGTTTTGACGAAGCCAGGGATTTTTTCGAGGATCGGGCGCTCGTCAGGATTGGGGGACAATACGGCTACATCGACGCGAAGGGAAGAATGGCGATCCCCTTGCGTTTCGAGGCCGCGCGGAGTTTTACCTATCACCATCTGGCGGCGGTCAAGGCGGCGGGCAAATGGGGGTTCGTCGACAGCAAGGGAGAAGAAGCCGTCGCGCTTTACTTCGATGAAGTGCTGGAATTCGGCTACAATGGCCTGGTCGCGGCGCGGGTGGGCGACAAGTGGGGGTATTGCGACAAAAAGGGCAGGGAAGTCATCCCGCCGCGTTTTGGCTTCGCCAGTCTTTTTGCCGATGACGAATACCGCTGGGCATTGGTCTCGGTCGATGGCAAATGGGGCTATATCGACGAACGAGGCCAGGAGGTCATCGCGCCGCGCTTCGAGGCCGCCTATGGTTTTTCCGGAAAGGGACTGGCGCTCATCCAGCGGGCGGGACAATGGGGCTATATCGACCGGGAAGGCCGGGAAGTCGTCTTGCCGCGCTTCGACGTCCCCCCGGCATTCGGCCTCGATGACCTTGCCGCGGCGCGGGCGGACGACCAATGGGGCTATATCGACGCAAAAGGCGAGGAAGTCATTCCCCTCTGCTTCGAACAAATCCGGGAACTCAACGCCAACGGTTTGACCGCGGCCAAAAGGGAAGGAAAATGGGGTTTTGTGCGCGCGCCATCGCCTGCCGGAATTTCCGAATAGCCCCCGTCTTCGTCATGGACTTTCCGCTTGCATGACATCACGGACACGGGTAGCGGGAGGTTCTGCGTCGCCGACCATTTGGTCAATTAAAGTTGTTTATTATCAATTCGTTATATTTGTTTGTTAAAGTAAAATATCAACATTGTGCGCGCTGCTTTGCCGGAAAGTATGACGCGGGGATTGGTCTGGCGCTACCGGTGTCCTGTTGGCGAAGTGGGGCGTTGGGGGCGAAAGGATCGATGATCTGGAGTGTACGGTTGATGACCTGTTCGTGTTGCAGATCTTCGGAAAGCAGGATTTTGCACTTCGCCAGGATTGCGGCGGCAACGATGGTGGAATCCCACCAGGAGAAGCGGTATCTGTCCTGCACATCCCATGCCGTCCTGAACAAGTCGGCGCAGGGCGCGATGGGTTGCCAATGCTGCAATGCAAGCACGTCGGCCTGAGCGGCAGCCACAGGCATGGCCAGTTTTTTCGGATGCGTGGCAAGCGCATAGAACTCATTGAGCACCTGCCAGGACAATCGCCCGGTTCTGCTTTGGGCAAGACAAGACAGCCAGTCGAGGGCAATGGCTCTTTTACGGGAATCGCGCACATTCCGCGCATAGGCAAGGATGTTGGTATCCACGAAAACCAGCCGGGAAATCGAAGCACTCACCGGAGTACTTTGCGGTCGTATCGTTCTTCGCGTGTCGGCCAACTGCGGCCATCCTCGCGTTCTGGCGGAGACAGGTAGGCGTCGCGCGCGAAAAAATCCGCCATCGCTCGTTCGTAGGCATCGTCGGTCATGAATTTCTCTTGCACGAGTTCTCCCACGTAACGGGAAACACTGAGATGACGCGAAGCCGCTTCCACCCGAAGGCGCTGAAGCGTCTCTTCATTGGCATGGATGGTGAGCGAAGGCATTTCGTTGGGAGGCTCCAAAACGTACGCAATCAGTATATCACGACGTATCACACGACGTATCACGAAGTTCGCGAAGTTCGCGAAACCCTGTTGGTTTTGCAGAAGCGGGAGGGGGAGTTCTACGGCAACATTTTTTTCACATCGCATCAACGATGAAATCCAGTGTGCATGAACGGCGCTTTTTCTGCCGCGCGATCCGGGTCTGGAAGGGATGCGTGCAGGAAACGGACGGTTTCCCCCTGGAATTGCCCCTATTCTCAGGCAGCATCAGGGGATCGGTCATGACGATTCCTTGTTTATTGTAATCTTCGTGATACGTTAAACACGATAATGACTTTGTAGGATTACATTATGCCCACCACACTATCCGCCAGGATGGGCGTTACGCCAGCGCATCCGGCAGCGGCAGGGTTTCCAGGATTTCCTGGATTTCCAGCCAGCGGCATTCGGCGGCTTCTTGCGTGGCCGCGATTTCCCTTTGTTGGCGCGCCAGGGCTTCTT
>JAITEO010000153.1 GCA_031281985.1 Zoogloeaceae bacterium
CGCACGTTTGGAAAAATGGTTGGCTGAGTTGGTAGCAAACAATCGCTTACGGGAGGACTCTTTGGCGTGATTTTGGTAACGGGGGGGAATGGGTTCGTCGGTTCGGCCTTATACGCTCATCTGGCTATGAAAGATTGTAGCGTGACGCGCGCAGTGCGTGTTGTGCGTTCGGCAGAAGACGTGGCGGTCGGCGACATCGACGCAAAAACCGATTGGCAGGCGGCGCTCGAAGGTTGCGAAGTCGTGGTGCATTTGGCTGCGCGGGCGCATGTGATGTCGGAGACTGCTGCCGATCCCTTGGCGGTGTTTCGCCGGGTCAATACCGAGGGGACGCTGAATCTGGCGCGGCAGGCTGCTGCCCTTGGGGTGCGGCGTTTCGTGTTCGTCAGTTCGATCAAGGTCAATGGGGAGCGCACGACTGGGCGCGCGCCTTTTTCCGAAGCGGACGAAGCCGCGCCGGTCGAGCCTTATGCTATTTCCAAGTGGGAGGCGGAGCAGGGTTTGTTGGCGATTGGGCGTGAAAGCGGCATGGAGATTGTGCGGATTCGTCCGCCGCTGGTCTATGGTACGGGCGTGAAGGGCAATTTTGCCGCCTTGTTGCGTTGGGCGCGCCGGGGGATTCCCTTGCCCTTGGGCGCGATACGCAACCGACGTTCCTTTCTCGCGCTGGAAAACCTGGTGGGCTTTATCGCGCGGTGCACGGATCTTTCCTGTGCGGAGGTGGCGAATCGGCTTTTTTTGCTTTCCGATGGGGAGGACGAGGACGTGTCGACCCCGGAACTCTTGCGGCGGCTTGCCCATGCCTATGGCAAGAAGCCCTAGCTTTTGCCCGTGCCGGAAAGCTGGCTGCGCCTTGCCGCGCGCGCGCTTGGCAAGAAGGCCGTCGCGGATCGCCTGCTGGATTCCCTTGCAATCGACAACCGTCAGGCGCGGGCGCTGGGTTGGCGGCCGGTCGTGACGATGGAGGAAGCGTTGCGCAACATGCGCCAGGCGGAACTGTCGTCATGACGCGCTTCTTCGATGTCCTGTTGTCGATCCTTGGCCTGTCGCTGGGCTTGCCCGTGCTGCTGGCCTTGTTCGTGTTCGGCTTCCTGGATACGGGGTCTCCCTTGTTTCGTCAAATACGGGTGGGGCGGGAGCGGCGTTTATTTACGCTCCTCAAGTTTCGCACCATGCGGCCGGACACGGCGCATGTGGCGACCCACCTGGCCGACGCCTCCGCGGTCACGCGCTGGGGCGCTTTCTTGCGCCGCGCCAAGCTCGACGAATTGCCGCAACTGTGGAACGTCCTGAAAGGGGACATGAGCCTGGTGGGGCCGCGTCCCTGTCTGCCCACGCAGACGGAACTGATCGAGGAGCGCGCGCGGCGCGGCGTCTTTTGCGCGCGGCCTGGCATCACGGGACTGGCGCAGGTGCAGGGCATCGACATGTCCGATCCCGCGCGCCTGGCGGAAGTCGATGCGCAAATGCTTCGGGAACGCTCGGCGGGCGCTTATTTCCGCTATATCTTCCTCACGGCGCTGGGACGCGGGGCAGGCGATCGCATCCGGGAGAAAAAGTCCGGCTGATTCCGAAGCGCGGCAAGCCCGTCCTCATCCGCATCCCCCGGTATCTCTCTCGCATAGAGGAGAAATGCCGGGGGATTTTTGTTTCCGGCATCACGGGTTACTTCGTATCATTGCCTGCTGCCGGTTCCGCCGCGCCAAGTCCCAGGCGTTCGTTCAGGGCGGATTCGGAGAGGTTGAGGAGTTGGGCGATGGCCTTCAGGTCGTCGGGGAGCGCGGGGTCCTGTTCGCCGTGGGCGAGGTGGCGCGCCAGCGCGACGGCGAGCGCGACGTTTTTTACCCTGGGCTGATCGGCGTGTTCATCGTCGAACAGGGTGCGCAACAGTTCGGGCACGTGCCAGACGCGGCACAGCGCGCCCTGGATGGCGAGAAGACGCAGGCCGAGCACGTTTTCCTGCGCGGTGACGCTGCGTAATCCCGGATCGGCGCGTTGCGCCTCGCGCAGCGCCAGCGCCAGTTTCGGGGCAAACACGTAGAGCAGGATTTCCGCCAGGTCGTGCAGCAGCGCCGCCAGCGCGACCTCTTCCACATCCACATCCTTGCGCCAGAGCGCCCATTCATAGGCGTAATGCGCCGCCTGCTGCGCTCGCTGGATGACCTGCAGCGCGCCCAGCAGGGCTTGCGGCACGCCTTTCAGTTGCTCTTCGAGCGTGGGCAGATGCTCGAAATGGCGAAAAAAGGGTTCCACGCCCAGCATCATGACGGAACCGGCAATGGTCGCCACATCATGATGCAAGCGCCGTCCGGTCAGCGGCTGGATGTAGCGCAATACCCGCACCGCCAGCAGGGGATCGCGCAGGACGATGCGGGTGATTTCCCGTCCCGACACCGCGTGCATGCGCGCGGCGGCCTCGGCCAGTTGCTGTCTGGTGTGGCGCAACACGGGCATCTCCTGCGCGTCAAAGGCATGCACCCAGGCTTCTACATCCGCCAATGGCGTTTCTATCATGTGTCTTTACTCCGTTTTGAAGGATTCAAGGCTAGGGGTTTGAAAAGCAAACCTTCCTTGCCATAATGCCAGCCTTTACGAAAAAGCGTTGATCTCCGCGAGGTTTTTATCATGCGTTATCGAATCGTGCCCGTTACGCCTCTTGAACAGAATTGCACCCTCCTGTGGTGCGAAAAGACCCGTCAGACCGCCGTGCTGGATCCGGGCGGCGATGTCGAACGCATCCTGGCGGCGCTGGAGGAGGAGCGGCTGGTTCCCGCCACCATCCTGATTACCCACGGACATTTCGATCACGCGGGCGGCGCGGCGGAACTGGCGCGGCACTGCGCGATTCCCATCGAGGGGCCGCATGTCGCGGATCGTTTCTGGATCGACAATATCCCGGAACTTGGCCGCGCCTACGGCCTGCACGGACAAAGCTTCACGCCCGACCGCTGGCTGCAGGAGGGCGACACGCTTTCCTTCGGCGAGGAAACGCTGGAAGTGCTGCATTGCCCAGGTCACACGCCCGGTCATGTCGTCTTCTACCACCGCGCCGACACCCTGCTGCTGGTGGGCGACGTGCTGTTCCAGGGTTCCATCGGCCGCACCGATTTTCCCCAGGGCAACCATGCCGATCTCATCGCCTCCATCCAGCAGAAACTTTTTCCGCTGGGCGACGCCGTCCGCTTCATCCCCGGCCACGGCCCCATGTCGACACTGGGCAACGAACGCCTGTGGAATCCGTTCGTCGGAGGGGCAGGGGACTGAGGGGCAGAGGACAGGAGACAGGAGACAGAGCGGCACTGCGCGCCTTTGTAGTCTGTGGTCTGTATGCTGTGGGAGCCAGCGGGGTGCATCACGTCCAGTATGCAA
>JAITEO010000235.1 GCA_031281985.1 Zoogloeaceae bacterium
GCCTGCCCTTTTTTGCTGACTGACCCGGCAAAAAGTGGGGTTTCACTTTTTGACGCCTCCACCCTCCTGGTGTTCGATGCGATACAGCCAGGCGAGGAGTTCGGCGACGGCGAGGTAGAGTTGGCTGGGGATGTGTTCGTCCAGGTCGACCTGCATCAGGAGCGTGAGCAGTTCCGGGGATTCGTGCACGTAGACGCCGTGTTCCTTGGCGCGGGAGATGATTTCCTCGGCGATCAGGCCGCGTCCCTTGGCGACGACACGGGGGGCGGCGTCGGTTTGGCGGTAGGCGAGCGCGACGGCTTCGCGCCGTTTTTCATGGGGCGGGAGCGGCGGCTTTGGCATGGGAATCGCGCGGGTGGCTGACGGCGAAGGCGGAAAGTTTCAATCCCGCCGTGGCGAATTGCTGTTGCAGGAGGACGCCCGCGGCGGAAAGCCGGGCGCGGGCAGCGTCGTTTTCCGCCTTGTGGCGGATTTCGATTTCCTTGCCGCCGACCAGGCGCAGGGTCGCCTCCACGCCGCCCAGGCGCGGCAGGGTGAGGGCAAGGCGCGTCGTCCAGTTGGCGGCGGTATTTTCGCCGCGCTCGCGGCGATCTTCTTCCTCGATGATTTCCCAATCCATGTTCTGCCCCGGCCAGACCTGCCCCTGCCAGACATAGGCATTGGTCGCCAGGGCTTCCAGTTGCTGCTGCACCAGCGGCGCGAGTTCGCGGGCGATGACCTGCCCCATGCCGACACGCAGGACAAGCTCGCCCTCGACGCGAGAAGCAGCGGCATTCGCCGCCGCCGCGCTATTGGCCGCGCCGGAAGCGGAAGATGCGGCCTGCGGCGACGCGCCCGCTCCAGCAGCCCCCGCCCCAGCATTGGCGGCGCTCCCCCCCTGCGCCGTCGTACCCACGCCCGTCTGCTGCGCGCCAGCGCTTTGCTGTACGCCAGTACCTTGCGGCACGCCAGCACCTTGCTGCACGCCTGTTTGCGGCGCGCCAGCGCCGATTTGCTGCGCGCCAGCGCCGCCGGGGGAGAGGCGGCCTTGGGGTTCGGCCAGGAGGGTGGTCAGGGGGGTTTTGCCGGCGACCCATTGTGCCTGGTGGGCTTCGTAGAACATGCCGCTTTTGGCGAGGGCGGCTTTCAGGGCGGGCGCGAGATCGGCGGCGTTGTCGGGAAAGCGCGTAACGACGGGTTGGGCGTTGTTGAGTGGGGCGGGTTGTGGGCGTTTGCCGCCTTCCTTGTCGAGCGCGCCCAGCAATTCGCCGATCAGGCGTCCCGCGATGGTGAGCCGGGTGGCGACGGAGGCGTTCTTGCCGCCTTCTTCCGCTGCTTGCGCGCCTTCCTTGCTTGTCGCCACGGCCAGGGTGAGTTTGCCGTTTTGTTCCACCACTTCCAGTTCCAGCGTATCGCCGGGGCGTGCGGGAAAGGGCAGGGAGAGGGTCAGGTCGCGCTGGGCGACGCTGGCGCGGTAGAGGCCGTTGGGCAGGAGCGTCTGGATGACGGCGGCAAGCCGCTGGCCGGGCGCGAATTCTTGCAGGGCATCGGAGAGTTTCTGGCCGCCTTGCGCGGGCTGGGTGAGCAGCGCGTCGGTGAGCTTCAAGCGGGCGAGCGTGTCGGCGGGGATCATGCCCGGCTCCGACGTTTATGGGGAAGACTGCGTTTTTACCCCGCCGAAGGCTTTGAGCAGGGTGGCAATATCCTGGCGCAGGGGTTCGGCGCGTTCCGTGACGGCGCGCAGGCTGGCGAGGCTTTCCTCGATGGCGGCGCGGTCGGATTCCTGCGCGGGCGGCAGGTAGCCGGACTGGATTTGCGCGTTCGCCTGCGTGATGGTCAGGGCCGCCTGTTCCCATTCTCCGGCTTCGGCGAGGCGGGCGATTTCGCGCATCACCAGAGACAGGTTCTGGTAGGGCGTCTTGCCGGACATGGGATCGTTCAACTGTCCTGTTGTTTGTCGGGATCGATTTGCCGCCAGGCGTCGTGGATTTCTCCCAGCAGGGATTGCACTTCGTCCAGGGTTGGCACGTCGTTTTTCATGTTGGCCCATAGGAGTCTCGACACCATGTAGTCGTAGAGGGCGGACAGGCGCTCCGCCAGTTCGCCGCCAGCCTGCACGTCCAGGCTGGCTTTCAGGCCATTGCTGATGATGTCGATGGCCTTGGAAATGTTCGCGCCGCGCTCGGCGAAGTGGCCTTCGCTGGCGTGCACGCGGGCAACGGAAATCGCGCTGGCCGCGCCTTCAAAAAGCAGCACCACCAGCCGGTGCGGGCTGGCGGCGCGGACATCGGATTCACGTGCCAATTCGGCATAGGCGCCGGTCGGGTTTTGGCGGGTACCAAACATATCTCGCTCTCAAGAGGGGTTCATCAACTCGAGGAGGCGCTCAGCGAAGCCAGACCCTGCGTCAGGGCGGAACTCGTCGTATTCATCTTGGCGAGCAGCACATCCAGGGCAGTGAACTGGGCGCGATAACGTGCCTCCACTTTTTCCAGACGTGATTCTAACGCTTCCTGGCGCTTTTCGAGATCGCGAATGTTGATATTGAGACTATCCTTGCTCGTTTGGATGCTGCCCGTCGTACCGACGATGCCGTTGATTTTCTTGTCGAATTCCGTGCCGACCTTGGCGGCCAAGCTGGCAATTGCCTGTGGATCCTTGGCGACGGCCGCCGCCAGTTTTTCCGCGTCCAGTTCCAGGGTGCCGTTCGTGCCCTTGATGGAAACGCCGATGGAAGAAAGCGTCAATTCGCCTTCCTTGGTGTTGAAGACCAGGTCGCTCAGGGTGCTTTGCGCGTTGCGCAGGACGCTGTTGCCCTGCAGCGCGCCCGCCACCTTGGTCGTGGCGTCGTAAGCGCCCAGGGTGTTCATGCTGCCAACGGCGTCGTTATAGGCCTTGACGAAGGCTTCCAGCGAGGATTTCAGCTTGTCTTCGGTATTTCGGGAAACGGTGAGTACCGTCTTCTCCCCTGCGGAATCCGCGGCAAGATCCAGCGTCACGCCCGACAGCGCCGAGGAAATCTTGTTGGACGAGCTGTTGATGGTTACGCCATCCAGCTTGATTTGGGCGTCCTTGGCGGCTTGCGAGGCAACCTGGTCGCCAAAGACGAGGCCGCCGCCGCTGGCGGTAAAGTTGTTGTTGCTTCCTTCCGCACCGTTCAGCACCAGTCGTTGTCCGTCCTCGCCGTTGATGATGCTGGCGCTCACGCCGCTCTTGGCGGTGTGGCTGTTGATGGTGTTGCGCAGGTCTTCCAGGGTTTCGCCGGCGCTGGTGTTGATGCTGACGTTGCGCTTGTCATCCACGCCGAAGGAAATATTGAAGGG
>JAITEO010000282.1 GCA_031281985.1 Zoogloeaceae bacterium
TCCTGCGCGGGCATTTCACCGGCAACCATGCGTTGATACAAATGGGTCAGGGCTTGGATTTCCTCCGCCGAGAAAAGGAGTTTCAGCGTTGGCGAAATCTCGAATCGATTCTCGCTGGAACGAATCTTCTGGAGGATGCTGTGCTTCTTGATCTTTTCGATGGAGGCATGAACCCGTTTTGTGAATCCCGCGCGGTCGGTGCTGGAGGCGCGCTCATAGAGGGTCAGGAATTCCACGATCTCGTCGGTCGACACCACGGCACGGTCGCCTTGCGCGTCGGCCTGGGTCAATCGTTGGCGAAGGTGGAGGAGCAAGATGGAATCGATGAAGGTCAGTTGGGCGCGACGCAGCAGAATCGGCACTTCCAACTCGCCGGTATCCGCCTGACGGGTGAAGGCAACCTGCACGTCCCGGTCGATGACCAGTTCCAGGAACAGTTCAGCAAGGCGCTGACGTATCGGCGTTTCATCTCTCATCAAGATCGGCCAGAGCCTGGGATGCCGGCGTCCGTCGAGCGATGGCCCCGCAAGAAGCTGCACCAGGGCGCGCCGGGTATCCAGGGCCAATTCGCCGCTATCCCCCATGAAGAGGAGATGGGCAGAAGCGGCAGAAGCGGGCGGCGCATCCGGCGCGTGTTCTTCATCCGGCAGGGGCGTTCCAGTCACTTCGTCATGTTCAGACCAGTTCATCGGCCCGCTCCCGCGAAAAGAAGATTTTCGGAATCCGGGCGCTGCGACGCTGATCGTCGCCCCCCACCCAACCCACGATTTCGCCGTGTTCGGTTTTGAAACCATGCCGGCTGCCCAAGGCCAGCAGACCCACCACGCTACCCAAGCCCTGTGCCGCGGGGAAGCACTCCAGGACCTCCGCAATGGATGCCTGGGCGCGTTGTTCCAGAACGGCCAACACATTGGCTTTCAGGCTGCGAAAGTCGATTTCGGATTGGGCGACCAATTCGCTGACAGATTCCAGGTCGATGAGCGGGGCATTTCCTTCTGTCATCTGGCCGGGCGAAGCTTGCAGGGAGGGGTCGTACAGCACCCATTGGGACAAGGAGCGCAAACGGCTGCTCGTGAGTTCGAGGGTGTACTGGAGGGTTTCCGTGGCCTTGACTTCATCCTTCAGGGCGAGCGCCGCGCGCTGGGCATTTTGCAAAAGGTGATTGAGTCGGCGTTGTTCGAGGTATTCACGGCTCTGGACGAAAGCCTTGAGGCTGCGGGCGAACGTCTGCAACACCTCATGCACCATGCCGCCCTGCTCAAGCAGGGTGTGCGTCAGGCGAAGCAGGAAGCGCCGTTCCCTGGTGTCAAGCTGGGCCACGAACTCCCGCTCCATGACGTTATCGAGGGCCTGTTCGAGCGTGGCGGATTGTTCGGGGTCGGTCAGCAAGCGCCAGAACGCGGAAAAGGTTCGTCCCGCCTCGCTTTCAGAAATCAGGTCGATGCCGGCGAACAACGAATCCAGCACTTCCCCCCGGTTGCCGTCGTTATCCATGATGCGCGCGCGGAGGTCTCGATTCAATTGCTCGAACTGATCGCGGACACGGCGGAAATCCCCGGCCAGATCGTCGGCCAGCGTGATGATCTCCCGCGTGCGTTCCAGCGCCGTTGTATGGGGTAGCACGCGCATCTGCCCCTTCTGGATGGCGTCGATTTCCTTGTCGATACGCGCCTGCTCGGCCATGAGCCGGTCTATACGGCGTAACTTGTCGGTGTCTGTATCTTCGGCAAGCCGGGCCAGTGCTTCGATGACGAGCGTCAGGCGGCTCTCGGTTGCGGCGGAGTGCGGCTGCGCCAGGCTGGAAACAAAGCGAATGGCCTCGACGGCCGCCGTGGAAAGTTCATATTCCTCTTCAGAAACCCCTGCCGGGAAACGGCGTTCCAGATAACCATCGGCAAGCCAATTGGCGACATAGATCTGTGCCGTTTGGGAAAAATCTTCGCCTTGCGCGCGCAAGTCTTCCAGACTCCTTCCGATCCGCTCGTGAAAGATGGAAGCGGGAAGGCTGCGTTCATTCTCGTAAAGATGGGATTGCAGCAGTCCGATGATGACAGGCCCGTTGTCCGCGGCCAACAGACGCCACAGGGGCTGCACCCGCATGCGCCGGTAGGTCGCGATGGCTTTGTCGGCTTTCATTGTGCGGTGATCTCAAAAATGATGGAAAAAATACTGGAGGTCAGTCTTCAGTGTTTCCCCAGCAGCCTTTCCACCAGCCGCACCCAGTAGGCGATACCAATGGGCAGGGCGGCGTCGTTGAAATCGTAATGGGGATTGTGCAGGGCGCAGGGCGGCATGGCTTCGTTCGTGCCGGTGCCGTTGCCCAGCCAGACATAGCAGCCGGGTCTTTCCTGCAACATGAAGGCGAAATCCTCGGCGGCGAGCGAGGGCGCGGCGTTGGCGTGTACCTTTTCTTCTCCCAGAAGGTCGCGGGCGACTTCCAGGCACAGGGCGGCTTCCGGCGCGCTGTTGCGGGTGGGCGGGTAGCAGCGGGTGAATAGAACTTCCGCGTCACAATCATGCGCTGCCGCGACCCCCTGGGCCAGCCGCATGATGGCGGCCTCCGCCCTGTTCTGGATTTCCGTGGAAAAACTGCGGATCGTGCCCTTGAGACAGGATTTTTCCGGCAGGATATTCCAGGCGCTACCCGCGTGGAACTGGGTAACGCTCACCACGGCGGCCTCCATCGGAGGCAGATTGCGCGCCACCACGCTTTGCAGGGCGGTGACGAGCTGGCTGGCGGCGACGATGACATCGGCGGCCAGATGCGGCATCGCGGCGTGTCCGCCGTGACCGCGCAGGATGATCTCGAAACGATTGGTGCTGGCCATGACCGTGCCCGCATGCACCGCCATTTCGCCCACC
>JAITEO010000331.1 GCA_031281985.1 Zoogloeaceae bacterium
CCAATCAAGGCGTAAAGCTGTGTGAGCGGCAAAATGGTCTCCCTGACCCCAAAAGCGGGTAATGATAAATCAGGGATCGAGAATCCGGTATCCGGGAACGGAAAAATGGTGCAATTACCCATAAGTCCGTCAAGGCAATCGCATTCAAGAAACAGGCACAAGCCCAAGGAGGGAAGCACGATAGTCTGGATGTCGCTCGGCGGTTTTGCGGCGCGTACTCCTTGCGCACCCGACAGTTATCTTCCCGGAAGGTCGCATCCAGCACCCAATGCAGCCAGTTCTCGATGCGCCAGTGCCAGACATCGCTTCAACCAGGCCTCGTTATCCTCCGTCCATTCCGCGACATTCGCCAGAGTCGAAAGCTTCGTCAAGGGGATTGCGGCGGGTCGATCTGCATCGAACCCTGGTTCCTGCTCCACTGCCGCCAAACCCCTTGCCCTCCTCTTCTACTCAGGGGAGGGCTTGCGTCCCCTGATCACCTGATAGAATAGCCGCCGTTCCTCGGCATCCTTGCCGTGAGTATTTATCTGAAAAAAGCCTCATGTTCGGTTTTCTGAAAAGCAAAAGCGACGCCGCCCCCTCCACTTCGGCGGTGGAAAAGACGCCCTCCGCGAGTTGGCGCGAGCGGCTCTTGAGTGGTCTTGCGCGCACGCGCGCTCATTTGGGCGGGCGTATAAAGTCCTTGTTCGCGCGCGGCAAGGTCGATGAAAAGCTGCTGGAGGAATTGGAGGAATTGTTGCTCACCGCCGATGTCGGCGTGGAGGCTACCCGGCATCTGCTGGATGACCTCAAGGCGCGGGCGCGGGAAGAAAAGCTGGAGGATGCGGACAGCATCCAGGCGGCGCTGGCGGCGGCTTTCGTCGAGTTGCTCGCGCCGTTGGAAGCGCCGCTGGACACCTCGACGCATAATCCATATATCATCATGCTGGCGGGGGTGAATGGCGCGGGCAAGACCACCTCCATCGGCAAACTGGCAAAATACTTCCAGGGCCAGAACAAAAGCGTGTTGCTGGCGGCGGGCGACACTTTTCGCGCCGCCGCCCGCGAGCAGTTGCTGGCCTGGGGCGAGCGCAATCAGGTCGCGGTCATTGCCCAGGAATCCGGCGATCCGGCGGCGGTCATTTTCGATGCCATCCATGCCGCCCGCGCCCGCAACATCGACATCGTGCTGGCGGATACCGCCGGACGCCTGCCCAGCCAGCAGAACCTGATGGAAGAAATCGCCAAGGTGCGCCGCGTGATTCAAAAGGCCGAAGCCAGCGGCCCGCATGAAGTCCTGCTGGTGCTGGACGCCAACATCGGCCAGAACGCCCTGCAACAGGTAAAAGCCTTCGACGCCGCCATCGGCGTGAGCGGCCTCGTGCTCACCAAGCTCGACGGCACCGCCAAGGGCGGCGTCATCGCCGCCATCGCCCGTCAGTATCCCAAGCCGGTGCGCTTCATCGGTGTGGGGGAAGGCATCGACGACCTGCGGCCGTTCGTGGCGCAGGATTTCGTGGAGGCGTTGTTCGCATGATCGTCGGCAGCCAGATCTACAAGCGGTATCCCGGCGGGTTCGAAGCCCTGAAAAATGTCAGCTTCGAAATCGCGGGCGGCGAGCTGGCGCTGGTTGGCGGCCATTCCGGCGCGGGCAAGACCACCTTGCTGAAACTCCTTTCCGCCATCGAGCGCCCGACTTCCGGCAGCCTGGTGGTCAATGGGCAGAATCTCGTCGCCCTGCGTCCCGCCGCGCTGCCCTTTTTGCGCCGCAATCTGGGATTGGTATTCCAGGATCAGAAACTGTTGTTCGACCGCTCCGCGCTGGAAAACGTCCTGCTGCCGCTGGAAATCATCGGCCTCGCGCCCAGGGAAGCGCAGCGCCGCGCTCGCGCCGCGCTGGATAAGGTGGGCTTGCTGGCGCGCGAAAAGACCAATCCCATCGCCCTTTCCGGCGGCGAACAGCAACGTCTCGCCATCGCCCGCGCCGTGGTCAATCGGCCGACCATCCTGCTAGCGGACGAACCCACCGCCAACCTGGACGAAGAATCCGCGCGCCAGGTGCTCGATCTGTTCATCGCCTTCAATCAAGTGCGCGTTACCGTCATCATCGCCACCCACGCCCCGCAGGGACTTTTTCCCGGCAGGGCGGCGCGGGTGCTGACGCTCCATCACGGGACGCTGATCGCATGAAAGCCTGGCTCCAGCAACATCTTGCCGCCCTTGTCCGCGCCGCCCGCAGGCTCACGGACAGTCCCCTGAGCGCCCTGCTTTCCATCCTGGCGATCGGCATCGCCATGGCCCTGCCCGCCGCCGGGTATCTGGGTCTCGACAACCTGAAGGCGCTGGGCGCCAACAGCAGCAGCGTGCAGCAGATGAGCCTCTTCCTGGATACCGGCGCGAACGAAAAAACGCGCGCGGACATCGAAAAGCGCCTGGAAGTCCTGTTGCCCGGTCAATGGCGTTTCGTCTCCCGCGATACGGCCTTGCGCCAGATGGAAGCCAACGAAGGCATGGCGGAAATCGTCGCCAGCCTGCCGAAGAATCCCCTGCCCGACGCCTTCATCCTCGAACCCGGCAACGCCGATCCGGAACACCTGGAATCCCTGCGCGCCACCACGAGCGCCTGGCCGGGAGTTGCGCACGTGCAACTGGATTCCGCCTGGATCGAGCGTTTCGACGCCTTCTTGCGTCTTGGGCGTCTGGCGGTGCATCTCTTGGCCGTCATTTTCGCCGTCGGCCTCATTGCCGTCACCTTCAACACCATCCGCCTGCAAGTGCTGGGACAAGCCGAGGAAATCGAAGTCGCGCGGCTGATCGGCGCAACCGACGCCTTCATCCGCCGTCCCTTCTGCTATCTGGGCGTGCTGCAAGGCGCGCTGGGCGGCTTGACGGCTGCCCTGCTGCTCTTTATCGGCACGCTGGCGCTCGCGCCGCCCGTCTCCCGGCTGGCGGCGCTCTATGGCAGCCATTTCACCCTGCACGGCCCATCGTTCTTGCACGCGCTCGCCCTCATCGCCAGCGGCGCAGCCCTGGGCTGGCTGGGAGCGCAGCTTTCCGTGCGGCTGATTCGGGATCGATGAACGGCGTCTCGCCATGTCCTCTTCCCCTGCCCTGAACTTCGACGTGCTGATCATCGGCAGCGGCCTGGCCGGGCAGTCCGCCGCGCTGTTTCTGGCGGCGCGTTGCAAGGTGTTGTTGATCGCCAAGCGCGAACTGGAAGAAAGCGCTTCCAGCCGCGCCCAGGGCGGCATCGCGGCAGTGCTGGACAGCCGGGATTCCATCGAGGCGCACATCCAGGATACCTGCATCGCCGGCGCGTATCTGAACGACCTTGCGGCCACGCGCTTCGTGGTGGAAAACGGCCGCCAGGCGATTGAATGGCTGATCGCCCAGGGCGTGCCCTTCACCAAGGACGCCTCCGGCTACCACCTCACCCGCGAAGGCGGCCACAGCGCGCGCCGCATCATCCATGTGGCGGACGCCACCGGCTTTGCCGTGCAGGAAACCCTCACCCGCAAGGTGCGCGCGCATCCGAACATCACCATCCTCGAACAGCATATCGCCATCGACCTGATTATCGGCAGCAAGCTGGGGCTGGCGCAAAACCGCTGCCTGGGCGCATACGCGCTGGATAACCGGAGCGGTGAAATCAAGGCGATTCGCGCCCGTCATACCCTGATTGCCGCGGGCGGCGCGGGCAAGGCGTATCTTTACACCACCAATCCCGACTCCTCCACCGGCGACGGCATTGCGATGGCCTGGCGCGCGGGCTGCGCGATCGCCAACATGGAATTCATCCAGTTCCATCCGACCTGCCTGTTTCATCCGCTGGCGAAGTCCTTTCTCATTTCCGAGGCCGTGCGCGGCGAAGGCGGCCTGCTGAAGCGTCCCGACGGCACGCGCTTCATGCCGGAACACGACGCGCGCGCCGAACTCGCGCCGCGCGACGTGGTCGCCCGCGCCATCGATTTCGAGATGAAGAAACGCGGGCTGGATTGCGTCTTCCTGGATATTGCCCACAAGGGCGCGGACTTCATCCAGGCGCACTTTCCCACCATCCGCGCCCGCTGCCTGGAATTCGGCATCGACATCACCAAGGCGCCGATTCCCGTGGTTCCCGCCGCGCACTACACCTGCGGCGGCATCGTCACCGATCTGGCCGGACGCACAGAAATCCCCGGCCTCTACGCGGTCGGCGAAGCCTCCTGCTCCGGCCTGCACGGCGCGAACCGCCTGGCTTCCAACTCGCTCCTGGAATGCCTGGTCTTTGCCCGCGCCGCCAGCGAAGACATCTTTCGACAACCTGTCCTGCCCGCGCCCGAACTGCCCGCCTGGGACGCGAGCCGGGTGCGTGAGGCGGAAGAGGAAGTCGTCATCGCCCACAACTGGGATGAGCTGCGCCGCCTGATGTGGGATTACGTCGGCATCGTCCGCACCACGGATCGCCTGCAACGCGCCTTGCGCCGCGTGCGGCTGCTGGAACAGGAAGTCGGCGAGTTCTACGCCCATTTCCGAGTGAGCTGCGATCTGATCGAACTCAGAAACCTCGTCGCCACCGCCAGCCTCATCATCCGCTGCGCCCTGCAGCGCAAGGAAAGCCGGGGACTGCACTATTCCTCCGATTACCCGCAGACGCTGCCCAAGGCAAAAAACACCTTGATCCGGAAACGCGCGGAAGGCGGCAAAAAGTGAAAACCTACTTTTTGTGCGACTCTGCCGCATTTTGCTGCGCAAAACCAGCCTTCGGCCTTGGGGGGCGTAGATACCATCTTTCCCGTCAACATTTTTAGATGAAGAGGCGGGCAAGGAACGGGAGCGAAGCGCCCTTTTTTCCCCTCCCCCCTCGTGGGGGAGGGTGGCGCGTAGCGCCGGGAGAGGGGGCAGCGATTCAGAGAGGCAAGGCCGCTGAACTATCGTTTTCCCCCCTCTCCCCTAACCTCTCCCCCGCGAAGGGGGACGGGAGCGGCCACGCGGCCTTGTAGGGGCGCACTGCGTGCGCCCGCAAATCATCCTGCCGCGTGGTGGCCGACGGGCGCGCGCAGCGCGCCC
>JAITEO010000335.1 GCA_031281985.1 Zoogloeaceae bacterium
TTGATGGACGAGCCTTTTGCCGCCCTGGACGCAATGACACGCGCAAGCCTGCAACGACAATTGCTCGACATCCAGTCCCGCACCCGGAAAACGGTCATGTTCGTCACGCACAACATCGGCGAAGCCATTTTCCTGGCGTCGCGCATTCTCGTGCTCTCGGCAAGACCGGGACGCGTCGTGGAGGATATCCGGCTGGACGGGAATTTCCGTCCAAGAAAACGGACTTCCCCGGAATTCAACCGGCTTTACGAACGCCTTGCCCTGGCGATCGGCGCGGAGGCTGTGGAATGAGCACACAGGCAAGAACGGCGGGGATCTTGCGCGGGCAGCTTGCTCGCCATGCCTTCTGGCTCGGCGTTTCGGGAGTGGCGGCATTCCTTGTGGTTTGGGAAGGCGTCAGTCGTAGCGGCTGGATCAATCCCATCATGCTGCCCGCGCCTTCCGTGGTAATCCAGTCGGCTGCGGAACTGGCCGTGAGCGGCGCATTGCTCCGGCATGTGCTGGAAAGTCTCTGGCGCGCCCTTCTGGGATTTGCCATTGGCTCCATTTCTGGGCTTCTGCTGGGAATCGCGATGGCGCGTCTCCCCAAACTCCACAGTTTCCTGAATCCCCTGGTGCAGTTTTTCCGCGCCATTCCATCGCTCGCTTTCGTGCCGCTGGCGATTTTCTGGTTCGGAATCGGCGAAACTTCCAAGATCGTCCTCATTGCCTTCGGTGTTTTTTTCCCGGTCTGGGTCAATGCCTACCTCGGCACGCGCGACACGAATCCGCTCTTGCGCCGCGCCGCCGCCAGCCTGGGGGCGCGCGGCTGGCGTATGCTCCTGTTCCTTATACTGCCCGCCGCGCTTCCGTTCATCATCGCCGGCGTGCGCATCGGCATCAGCACCGCGCTGGTGCTTGTCGTCGCTTCCGAACTCACGGGCGCACAGTTCGGTGTTGGTTATCTGATCCAGTTATCGCAGCAGGTCTTCCGTGTGGATCACATGTTCGTGGGACTCATCATGCTGGGTATGCTGGGTTTCCTGTTCGACAGCCTGTTCGAGCGCGGCCTCGCCAAATGGCTGCCCTGGTACGGCACGGAAAATGATCGCGCACTCCAGCCGGCGAGCCGGCCGTAATGGAGGCCAATAGCCAAATGTCCACATGCGGCCATATCCGGCTTTCCGGCGTCGGCGTTCGCTTTACGCAAAAACGCCTCGTCACGCAGGCCGTCAGCGATGTTTCCCTCGAAATCTCGCCCGGCGAGTTCGTGACGCTGCTTGGCCCGTCGGGATGCGGCAAATCCACCCTGCTCAACGTCATCGCCGGATTCGTCGCGCCCACGGAAGGTTCGGTCACGATGGACGGGGTGCCCATCGTGGAACCGCACGCGGAGCGTTGCGTGGTGTTCCAGCAATATTCCCTGTTCCCTTGGCTGAATGTCCGTGAAAACGTCGAATTCGGGCTGCGCATGAAGGGCGTTCCCGCGCAAAAGCGCCAGCAAACCGCGCGGGAATTCCTGCGGATTACCGGGCTTTCGGCATTTGAGTGCCATTATCCCGAACAGCTTTCCGGCGGCATGAAACAGCGCGTCGGCATTGCGCGCGCGCTGGCCAACAATCCGTCCGTGCTGCTGCTGGACGAACCCTTTGGCGCGCTGGATGCGCAAACGCGCGTGGTCCTGCAGGAAGTGCTCACGAACATCTGGCAGCGCTTTCGTATTTCCGTGCTGTTCATCACGCACGACATCAGCGAAGCCATTTTTCTTTCCGACCGTGTTTACGTGATGACCGCGCAGCCGGGAAAAATCAAGGCGGAAGTGCCGATTCCCCTGGCGCGTCCGCGTTGCGATGCCTCTTTCGAGGAGGCTGGATTCCGGGAAATCCAGAACCATCTGCGCCACCTGATTCGCGAAGAAAGTCTGCGCGCCATCGGCGGCGCGGACATCCCCGATCTTCGGGATGACCGCTTGGCGAATCCCGATCCGATTTCAACCACAGGAGCATGACATGAAACATTTTCGCCAATGGCTGTGCATACTCGCGGGTATTTTCCCGCTCGCGCATCCGGCAATGGCCGAGAACGTGCGGCTTGCGCAGAATCTCGCGCCAATTTCCGGGCTTGCCATCATCGCCAAACAAAAGGGATTCTTCGAGAAGGAAGGGCTTGACGTGGCGGTCAGCAATTTCACTTCCGGCAGGCAGGCGCTGGAAACCGTGCTGGGCGGCGGCGCCGATTTCGCCACGACGGCCGAGGCTCCGGTAACGGCCGCAGCCTTCGCCAACCAGAAAATCGCCTTTCTCGCCCGCATGGAATATTCCGACCTGAAAACCCTGAGCGTTGCCGGCGCGAACATCGGGAAGCTCTCCGACCTGAAAGGCAAGCGCATCGGATTCTCCGCGGGCACCGGCAGCGAGGTCTATACCCACGCCCTCCTCAAGAAGGCTGGCCTCTCCGGGCAGGACGTCACCCTGATCAACCTGCGCCCGCAGGATTTCATCGCCGCCGCCGCATCCGGCAGCATCGACGCCTACAACACCTGGGAACCGCATGTCACGAACGGCCTCAAGGCGCTTCCCGGCGCGAAGCTGCTCGATACGCGAGGGATTTACTCCGAAACCTTCAACATCGTGACGACCCAGGATTATCTCCGGCAAAACGAAAAAACGGCGGCGGCCTTCCTGAAAGCGCTCCTCGAAGCGGAAAAGTGGCAGGCCGCCAACCGTGAGGAAGCCATCACGCTTGTTGCCAGGGCAGTGGATTTGAAACGCGCGGACCTTGCCGAAATCTGGGGCGACTATGTTTTCGAACTGACGCTCGACCAGCGTTCGCTCACCATCCTGCGCGACCATGCGCAATGGCGCATCGACACAGGCAACGCCGCGGGCGGCGCGAAAACCCTGCCGGATTTCAACAAGCTCATTTTCGCCGCGCCGCTCAAGGCAATCGCCCCGGAACGGGTGAAAATCCCCGTCACGCAATGAGCAACCCGGCCAAAGTCCTGCCCTGGCTTTCCATTCCGCTTTTCCTGGCCGTCTGGCAGGGCGTCAGTTGGCTCGAACTGGTCAATCCGGCGCTGTTTCCACCGCCTTTGACCGTCATCATCGCGCTGGCCGACTATTTTACGCATGGCGAAGGCTGGCAGGATCTGCGCTGGAGTCTTTCGCGCGTCGCCGCTGGCTATTTTTCCGGCGCCGCGGCGGGTATCGCCATTGGGCTTGCCACCGGTACGCGGCCGGTCGCATCCGGCTTGCTCACTCCGGTTTTCCAGATGTTGCGCCCGATTCCGCCGATTGCTTTCGTCCCCGTCGTCATCGTTTGGTTCGGTCTCACCGAATGGGGCAAATGGTTCCTGGTATTCTGGGGCGTGTTCTTCGGCGTCTGGCTGGCCACGCACCTCGGTGTGCAGCGCGGCAACGAAACGCTCATCCGGGCGGCAGCAAGTCTTGGCGCGTCACGCCGCCAGCTTTTGTTCGCCGTGCAGTTGCCCGCCGCCCTGCCCGTCATTTTCGTTGGTTTGCGCACGGCGATCGGCACTTCCTTCTACACGCTGGTGGCCGCCGAATTGTCCGGCGCGTTCGCGGGAATTGCCTATCGCCTTGAAATCAGCCAGCAGAATTTCCAGATGGGACGCATGATGGCGGGCCTTCTGGTGCTCGGCATCGTTTCCGCCTTGTCGGACAGGCTCTTCCAGAAAATTTCCCGGCATCTGGTGCACTGGAATCCGCCATGAGCCGCCAGGCGGAAATCCAACGCGCCGCGCTGGATCGCGCGTCCCTGCACGAAGCCTATGCGGAGGGGCGATTTTCTCCTGTCGATCTGGTCGACGAAATCCATCGGCGGATTGCTGCCGAAAGCGACCGCAGAATCTGGCTCCATCTGGCGCCGTTGGAGGAGGCGCGGCGGCAGGCGGAAGCACTCCGTCAACAATATGCGCAACGGGAAAAACCAGCGCTTTACGGCCTGCCCTACGGTCTCAAGGACAATATCCACGTCGCCGGTCTACCCACCACGGCGGCCTGTTCGGCATTGCGCGACGCCGCGCGGGAAAGCGCAACCGTTGTCCGCCGCCTGGACGCCGCCGGGGCGATTTTCATCGGCAAGCAGAACCTCGACCAGTTCGCCACCGGCCTGGTCGGCATCCGCAACCCGGAAGGCTACTGCCGCAATGCCTTCAATCCCGATTACATCCCCGGCGGGTCGAGTTCCGGTTCGGCGGTGGCCGTCGCCAAGGGACACGTCACTTTTTCCATCGGCTCGGATACCGGCGGTTCCGGCCGCGTGCCAGCGGCGCTGAACAACATCGTCGGCTTCAAGCCGACGCCGGGACTGGTCAGCAACGCAGGATTCCTGTGCAACAACCGGACGTTCGATGTGCCGCCCGTGCTCGCGCTGACCGTTCCCGACGCAAGGGTCGTGCTGGACGTCATCGCCGGTTACGACCCACTGGACCCGTTTTCGCGCCAACCGCCGGATGATCGCGATTTCCTCGCGCCGCCACGCTTTCGTTACGCTGTCCCGCGAGAGAAACAATTGACCTTCTTTGGCGACGCACATGCCGAAGTGCGTTACCTGGCGGCACTGGACAATTTGCGCGCCATCGGCGGCGTCCCGGTCGAAATCGATCTCGCGCCGTTTCTCGCCGCGAACGCCGTCATTTTCGATAGTCCTTTCATCGCCGAACGCGCGCTCACTTACAGACAGGTCATCGAATCGCACCCGGAAGCCATCCATCCGGCGGTGCGCGATGCCATCCTGAACGCAAGACGATTCAGCGCCGAGGAGACCTTCCAGTGCCTCTACCGCCTTGCCGGACTGCGGCAGGCCGCGCACGCGCTTTTGCGCGAAACGGCGGAGGTGCTGGCGCTGCCGACTGCCGGCACGATCTACTGTTGCGCGGAAGTCGAAGCCAATCCAGTCGAATTGAACGCCAATCTGGGGCGCTACACCTATTTCGCCAACCCGCTCCATCTGTGCGCCGTCTCCATCCCAACTGGTCTGCGCCCGGACGGCCTGCCCTTCGGCTTGAGCCTCATCGCCGCGCCTTTTCGGGAAACCATGCTGATCCAACTCGGCCATCGGCTACACACAGTCATTGGCGGCACCCTGGGCGACGGGAAACAGGAATCCGGGAATAGTAGATGACGCACTGCATCCTTGAGAACAGGACATACGGAACCTCATGGTGGCCTGTTTTTGCCTTCCGCCGGAACACGCCCTTCCACTAACCTGTTCTATCGCTTATATCCATACGTTTTAGTTATAAGAATTTTTGATCGTAGTGTCTTGATTTTGTATTTGTTATAACTCGGCAAACAAACCCACCACATACAACGGAGTCGCCATCATGAAAATTTCCAAAGCGTTTTTCGCTCCCCTCGCGCTTCTGCTTGCCGCAGGCGGCGCGTGGAGTCTTCCGGCACATGCCGAAACCATCCGGGTGGCCATTGGCACCCAGGATACGACGATCAATTGCGCTTCCGGCGGCGTGCTGGTCCGCGAACTCAAACTCCTGGAAAAATACCTGCCGCATGATGGCAA
>JAITEO010000157.1 GCA_031281985.1 Zoogloeaceae bacterium
GGAAAACCCCGGATAACGCGTCGTGCCACCCCCTTGCAGGGTGCAAACCCTCTCCCGCCCTGCCGGGCACCCTCTCCCCAAAAGGATTGGGGGAGAGGGGACGGCAAGCGGCGGCGCTACGTTGGTTTGCTTCACTTTGGATTGTGCCCCATCTATCTTGGGGTTTGAAACCAGGCGAAGCCTGGCTTCAAACCGTGTAAACCCAACGCAAAACCAGCGCAGTTTTGGGGTTCTCGTAGGGGCGCGCTGCGCGCGCCCGTTGGTCGTTGCGCGGCGGGATGGGTTGCGGGCGCACGCAGTGCGCCCCTACGGGATCGTGCAGGCGGGTAGTGGGTTCCCTTGCCTTTACCCAAAATAGGGCAGGCTTTGCCTGCCCTTTTTTGCTGATTGAACCGGCAAAAAGTGGTTTTTTACTTTTTGACGCTTCCTAAAAGAACCACTTGCAGCCGATGGAGAGTTGTGCGTCGATGAGTGCGCCGTATTCTGTTCTTCGTCCGCCGAAATTCTTGGTGAGTGCGAAGAAGCCCGATATCTTTGGGGTCAGTGATTTTTCGCTGTAGAAAAACGTCGAGCCGCTGCCGTCGTCGGCGTTCAGGGTCAGTTCGGCGCGCCAGATGAGGTCGGATTCCTGCGGGTTGCTTTGCCAGCCGAGCCAGAGGTAATCCCGTCCGAGAAGGCGCGGCGGGTGGGTGAGCAAGGTTCCGAGCAGTCCGGCGCGGGCTGGATCGTTTGCCGCGAGCTGGCTGGCGCGGGTGGCGGCGGCGAAGTAGGCGCGGCGTTCCGAGGCGGAAAAGCCGTCTTCATGGCGCAGGTATTCGGCAAAGAGCACGCGCCCGCTCTCCTGGGTGTAACTCACGCCGATGAGCCAGTCTGTCCGCCGCTTGCCGGGAATGTCGATGCCGACGCCGTTCGCGCCAGGGCGCAGGCGGTAGGCCGGACGGCGGCTGCCGGCTTCGCCGTAGAGCAGCCAGGCGTCATCCAGGGTGTATTGCGCGAACGCGCCGGCAAAGAGCGCGGTATCTTCCCCCTCCCCTTTTTCGGTGGGCTGCATCAGGATGACGGAGAACAGGTGATCCGTTCCCTGGCGGTCGAACTTGAAGAAGACCGATTGCCGATCCGGCCCCGCCGTGTCGGTGGCGCGCGTGGAGGCGACATACCCGGCGGTGAGGCGATTGCGGCCAATGCCGTGGGTGTAGCGCGCGAGGTCGATGCCGGGAACGAGCACCAGCGGATCGGTGCGTCCCGGATCGAAGTAATAGGGATTGCTCGGCGAGCGAAAGCTGGCTGGCCCCCAGGTCAAGCGCTCGCGGCCAATGAGCAGGGTATCGCTACCCGACTTGCGGCGTATGAAACCCTGGGAGAGACGCAGGTTGCCCTGGGTGGAGAGGTTGGCGTCGTCTTCGTGACGGGCGGCTTCCGCAAACAGGCGGGGGGCGATGAATACCTCGAAGTCGCCCAGATCCTTGCGCAGTTCCAGCCGCAAATCGGCGCTGAGACGCCGATCGGGCAGCGCCGCGACCCGGTTGCCGGGATTGAGGAGACTGTGCGGGACGCGCTCGAGCGTGCTGGCGTAGCCCCAGGCTTCGAACGCGACCCGCAGCGGAGCGCCATCGCCATCCGTACCACCCACGCCATCCGCGCCATGCGCTTTCATCGCCAGGAGCAGGATGGAGAGCGTCCGCGCGGCAAGCGCAACGCCAGGTCGTCTCATTGCAGGTTTGCCACGTCGAATTCGGCGGCGGCAATCTCCTGGACGCGGACGTTGCTGTAGGTCAGGGTCGTGTGGGCGTCGCTCAGGGCGTCGGTGATGATCATCCGGCTCATGAAGGCGATTTTCTTCCCTTGGACGGCAATGGTGTTGTCGTATTCGAAGCGCGCCGATTTCAGGAGTTTGCCCGATGGGGTAAGGAATTCCGCCTGTACCGCGAGACCGCGCGATTTGGAGATCCAGTAGGTGATGCGATCATAGGTCGAGCGCTTGGTGTTGGCCGTCAGTTCCAGGACGTGACAGGTCTCGTCGCCGCAGGCTTCCTCGCGCACGAGCCGGGCGGCGTAGTCCTGGGTGTAGTTGGTGGCGGCGATGTCGCCGATTGCGGCCTGTCCGGTGAGGCGCATGCGGGGTGAGATCGCCACCGGCTTTTTCAGGTTGGGCTTGGTCATCCACATGTTGCGGTCGATTTGCAACATCTTGCCCCCCTTGCTGTTGGCGGGTTCGAGTATCTCCGCCAGGCTGGCCATCCGGGTGGCCTTCACCCGGAGGCGATAGTCCGGGATGGGGTCATCGCCCGGCGCGCCCACGCTCACGGCATGGACATCCCAGATGAGGCCGGGAAAGCCGCCGCCGCGCGCCTGGTCGGCGTTTCCCACCAGCGCGGCGACATCCGCCGCTTGCGCCGTCTGCGGCACGAAAACCGCCAGCATGGCGGCAGCCAGCATGGCAACGAGAAGAAAGATGCGAAGGATGGCGTTTTTCATACATGCCCCAGGGAAACGATGATGGGATTCTTCGCCGCGCGCCGCGCGGGCACGAAGGCGGCGAACGTCGCCAGCACGGACAGCGCCAGCGCCGCCAGCGCGGTACGCAGCGGATCGAAGCCGACGTAGAGCTGGACATCCCCGGAAAGACTGGGCGGAGTATAACGAATATCGAGGGCATTGACGCCCGCGCGGGTCAGGAGCGTCAGGACGAAGCCCGCGGCGACGCCGATGCAGACGAGCAATACGGCTTCGCTGACGAACAGCCGCACCACGCCGCCGCGGCGCATGCCCATCGCGCGCAGGGCGCCGATTTCCCGGGTGCGCTCGACCACGGTCATTCCCATGGCGTTGGCAATCGAGAGGACGACGATGGCCAGCACCACGCCGAGGAACAGACCGAACATCATGTTCCACATGCTGCGCACCTGGGTGTAGAACGGCGACATTTCCTGCCAGGTGAGCATGTCCATTTGCAGCCCCGCCCCGGCAAACGCGGTCTCCAGGCGTTGGCGCAGGGCATGCATGGCGGCGTCGTCCGGCGGGGAAAGATCGTACATCGCCGTTTCGGCTTCCCTGCCCAAAAGGGGTTGCGTCTCTTCGCGCGCGGGCAGGAGCAGGGTCAATGCCTCGGCGCGTCCTTCGGCATCCATCTGTTCGCGCGCGAGTTCGAGCGGCATCACCATCCATTTGTCGTTGGTGGCGAAATTGCCGGTATTTACGATGGCGTCGATGTCGATGTCGGCCGCGTTCGCCTGTCCATGCACGGTGCTGACCAGGATGGAAGCGGCGTCGCCAACCTTCAGCCCCAAAATCGCGGCAAGTCCGGAAGCGACGGTGACGCCCTGCGGATTGTTGCCGCTCAGAATGCCCTCCAGTTCGCCAAATGGCCCGCGCAACATGCGCATGTCTTCCGGGGCGATGCCTCCGGCAATGAAGATGGTGCTCTGATGCCCGTTGGAAGCCAATCCCATCACGCTCAGGCGCGCGGCAATCCGGGCTTCTGGCGCGGTTTCGGCGACGATGGCGCGGATGCGGGCGATTTCCTGCCCGGTGAGCAGGTAACGCGCCGGATGCAGCTTGCCCTCGGTATGCCAGCCCTTCTTGTAGATCGTCAGGTGCCCGGTGAGATCGGAATGCACCGCAATGTTGGCCAACCCATTATTGACCGCCCGCATATAGCCGGAAAAGGTGGAAACGGCGGCCAGCCCGAAGGCAATGCTGGCAATGCTGACCAGACTGCGCCGACGATTGCGCCACAGATTGCGCCATGCCATATGGAAAATACCGTTCATCGGGAATCCTTATATGCGCGGCAAAGCCAATACAGACTGCAAAGCCGCATTTTGCTGCCCAAGACCAACCTTCGCCTTGCACCGGTTCGTCCTGGACTTCTCCCCTGCAAAACCCGTCCAGCCTGCACGGTTATCGTAGGGGCGCACTGCGTGCGCCCGCAAACCATCCGCCGCGTAACGGCTGACGGGCGCACGCAGTGCGCCCCTACAGGATCGTACAGACAGTAGTGGGTTTCGTTTGCCTTTACACCAAAAAAGGGCGAGCTTTGCTTGCCCTTTTTTGCTAGATAGACCGGCAAAAAGTAGGTTTTCACTTTTTGACGCCATCATTTCCATAATTACCAACCGCAATCTGTCCGTCGATCAAGCGCAACTGGCGCGGCACGCGGTCCAGCAGGCGCGGGTCGTGGGTGGTGAATACGCAGGTCACGCCGGTCTCCTCGTTGAGTTTTTCCATCAGGTCGATGACCTCGTGGCCGGTCTGTGAATCGAGGTTTGCGGTAGGCTCGTCGGCGATGATGAGGCGGGGATGGGCGGCCAGGGCGCGGGCGATCGCCACGCGTTGCCGCTGTCCGCCGCTCAAGTGGTCGGGACGGAAAGCGCGCAGCGCGGCGATGCCCACCTTGTCCAGCCACTCCAGGGCGCGTGCGGCGGCTTCGTCCTTTGCCTTCCCCTGCAATTGCAGGGGAAGCATCACGTTTTCCAGCGCGCTCAGCACCGGCACGAGGTTGAAGTTCTGGAAGACGAAGCCGATCTTGCGGCTGCGCCGGTCGGATTTCGCGTCATCGGAAAGCGCCGCGACCTCCTCGCCGTCGAACACGATCCTGCCCGCGTCGGGCGCATCGATCAGGCCGAGCATGTTCATCAGCGTCGACTTGCCGCTGCCCGAAGGCCCCCAGACGGCAAGGAATTCCCCCGGCATGATTTCGAGATCGATGCCGCGTAACGCGTGAATGCGGGTTTGTCCGAGCAAAAAGGTGCGCTCGACACCCGCAAGAACGAAAAGAGGCCGGGAGAGCGAAGCGGATGAATCCATGGGCGCGCAGGATAGATGGAATGCCGCGGATGATAACAGGGATTCCGGGAGGTTGCGGCGATCCCTCCGCAATCCCTTCGCAGCCGAGCGCGGTTCCTCAGCCCTTGGTCTTCTCCCGTTTCTTCAACGGAATCTTCCGTATCCATCCGCCGACGGTTGCCCGAAAGCGCGGGTTGTGCAAACAAAGGCTCCCCGCAAACCCGGTGAGGCAGCCCACCACGGTATCGAAAAAGCGCGCCTCGATCAGCGGGGCGACGGCGTTGGGGTCGAGCGTGGCGGCGTCGGCCAGCAGGATGGTCAT
>JAITEO010000184.1 GCA_031281985.1 Zoogloeaceae bacterium
TCTCTTCCTCCTACAAATAATTGCTAACCCCATCCAGCCAGCAATTCTCATTCCAGAACACCTCCACTCTACATCCTCCACTTTGGATCGCACCCCTCTGACCTCTAATGTATCATCGCATCCTTTCTGATCCCTTATAATGCTTCCCCATTTTCAAACCGGAGAGGTTTCTCATGCCTATTTATGAGTATCGTTGTGCTGCCTGCGGTTTCCAGAAAGAGCATTTGCAAAAGCTGAACGAGCCGCTCCTGCGTGTTTGTCCGCAGTGTGGCGCGGAGCGCTATGAGAAGCAGCTTTCCGCCGCGGGCTTTCAGTTGAAGGGCAATGGCTGGTACGCGACGGATTTCAAGGCGCAAAAAAAGCCCGCGACGCCTTGTCCGGGCGCGGAGCAGGGATGTCCGGCAGCGGCCAGCGGCGCTTGCGCGGCGGCGGCTCCTGCGGCGTCCGCTCCCGCGGCGGCGTAAACGGAGATCGCGTGTTCAAGCTGGAATTCAAGCCGCCATCGCTGAAGCGTTGCTTCATCGCCGGTCTCCTGATCTGGGTGCCGCTGGTGATTACCTTCTGGGTGCTTTCCATGATCATCAACACCATGGATCAATCCCTGCTGCTCCTGCCGGAAGCCCTGCATCCCATTCACCTGCTGGGCTTCAACCTTCCCGGCATCGGCACGGTATTGACCCTGGGCGTGATCTTCGTCACCGGTCTTCTGGCGACCAACCTGATTGGGCAGCGGCTGGTGCGCTCCTGGGAGCAGGTGCTGGCGCGCATTCCGGTGGTGAATTCCCTCTACAACGCCATCAAGCAGGTTTCGGACACCATTCTCTCGCCCGCGGGCAACGCCTTTCGCAAGGCGCTGCTGGTGCAGTATCCGCGCGAGGGCTGCTGGACCATCGCCTTTCTCACCGGCAAGCCCGGCGGCGATGTCGCGCGCCATCTGGAGGGCGATTATGTCAGCGTCTATGTGCCGACCACGCCCAATCCTACCTCCGGCTTTTTCCTGATGTTGCCCAAGGCCGATGTGGTGGAACTCAAGATGAATGTGGACGAGGCGCTGAAATATATCGTCTCCATGGGCGTCGTGCCGCCCAACCCGAAAAAACCCGCCGCGGCCATCCCCACGCCCGTGCCGCCAGAATCCCCCCAACCCTTGCCAACTTCCGGAAAATCCTGATGCGTACCCATTACTGCGGCGAATTGAACGCCGCCCTCTGCGACCAGATCGTTACCCTCGCTGGCTGGGCGCACCGCCGCCGCGATCATGGTGGCGTCATCTTCATCGATCTACGCGACCGCGCGGGGCTGGCGCAGGTGGTCTGCGACCCGGACCGGCCGGAAATGTTCGCCATCGCCGAATCGGTGCGCAACGAATTCTGCCTGAAAATCACCGGCAAGGTGCGCATGCGCCCCGAAGGCACGCGCAACGCTAACTTACCTTCCGGCGACATCGAAGTGCTCTGTCATGACATCGAAGTGCTGAATCCTTCCGTCACGCCGCCGTTCCAACTGGATGACGAAAACCTGACGGAAAACGTGCGGCTCACCCATCGGGTGATCGACTTGCGCCGTCAGGAAATGCAGAAGAACCTGCTGTTGCGCTACAAGGTGACGCGGGCGTTTCGGCGCTTTCTGGATGACAATGGCTTCATCGACGTGGAAACGCCCATGCTCACCCGGAGCACGCCGGAAGGCGCGCGTGATTATCTGGTGCCTTCGCGCGTGCATCCCGGCCAATTCTTTGCCTTGCCCCAGTCGCCGCAACTCTTCAAGCAGCTTTTGATGGTGGCGGGTTTTGATCGCTATTATCAGATCGTCAAGTGTTTTCGCGACGAGGCTTTGCGCGCCGACCGCCAGCCCGAATTCACCCAGGTGGATATCGAGACTTCCTTCCTGGAGGAGGCACAAATCATCGCCATCGCCGAGGAACTGATCCGCCACGTCTTCCAGGACGCCCTGGGCGTGGAATTGCCCAATCCCTTTCCGCGCATTTCCTATGCCGAGGCGATGTCGCGTTTCGGCTCCGACAAGCCGGATTTGCGCGTCACCCTGGAACTGACCGAAATCACCGACGTGGTGCGGGACGTGGCCTTCAAGGTCTTTTCCGGCCCGGCCAATTCCGGCGGGCGCGTGGCGGCGCTGCGCGTGCCCGGCGGCGCGAGTCTCACACGCGGGGAGATTGACGAGTACGGCAGGTTCGTTGGCATCTATGGCGCGAAGGGACTGGCCTACATCAAGGTCAATGACGCAAGCCAGCCCAATGAAACCGGCCTGCAATCGCCGATCGTCAAGAACCTGAACGAGGCGTCCCTGCGCGCCATCCTGGAGCGCACCGGCGCTGCCTCTGGCGACCTGATTTTCTTCGGCGCGGACAAGCGCCGAATCGTAGACGACGCCCTGGGCGCGCTGCGGGTAAGACTGGGGCATGACAAGGGCTACGTGGACGGCAGGGATTGGGCGCCGGTGTGGGTGCTCGATTTTCCCATGTTCGAATATGACGAAGAAGAAAAACGCTGGAACGCCTGTCACCATCCATTCACCAGCCCCAAGAAGGAAGACGTGGCGCGCCTGGCGAGCGATCCCGGCCAGTGTTTGGCACAAGCCTATGACTTGGCGCTGAACGGCTGGGAAATCGGCGGCGGCTCCATCCGTATCCATCGCCCGGAAATCCAGGAAGCCGTCTTCCAGGCGCTGAACATCGGCCCGGAGGAACAGCGCGCCAAATTCGGCTTTTTGCTCGACGCCCTGAAGTACGGCGCGCCGCCGCACGGCGGGCTGGCCTTTGGCTTGGATCGCATCGTCACCATGATGACCGGCGCGCAGTCCATCCGCGACGTGATCGCCTTCCCCAAGACGCAACGCGCCCAATGCCTCCTCACCGACGCGCCTTCCGCAATCGACGAAAAACAGTTGCGGGAACTGCATATCCGCCTGCGGCAGGGGCAGCAGGAG
This sequence comes from Zoogloeaceae bacterium, assembly GCA_031281985.1. Taxonomy (GTDB): domain Bacteria; phylum Pseudomonadota; class Gammaproteobacteria; order Burkholderiales; family Rhodocyclaceae; genus Azovibrio. The sequence goes on from JAITEO010000184.1 coordinate 2,947, forward strand.
ACAGGAGACAGGGGACAGAAGACAGAGTAGGGGCGGCGCATGCGTCGCCGCGCTCCCTCCCCTGACAAGGGGAGGGCAGGGGAGGGGTTTGCAAGGGTTCCGTCTGCACAGAAGACAGATTCTTTACCGGCGAGCCGCATGTTTCCTCTGTCTCCTGACATCTGTCTCCTGCCCATCCCCGATGTACAAATCCCCCATCTCCGTCCTCGTCGTCCTCCATACCCGGAATCTGGATTTCCTGCTGCTGGAGCGTGTTGCGCATCCGGGTTATTGGCAGTCCGTCACCGGCGCATGGGAAGCGGGGGAGCGCCTGGTGGAGACGGCGCGGCGCGAGGTGTGGGAGGAGACCGGCATTGCCGTCGAACCCGGTATGTTGCGCGACTGGCGGCAAAGCCGCGTCTATGAAATCTTTCCCGAATGGCGCAACCGCTACGCGCCGGGCGTTACCCACAATACCGAACACCTGTTTTCCCTGTGCCTGCCCAGCCGTCCGCCTATCCGTCTTGCGCCTGCCGAACACCGGAATCACCAATGGCTTCCCGCCGCCGAAGCCGCCGCCCGCTGCTTTTCCCAGACGAACCGCGAGGCGATAGCTCAGGTAGCAAGAGAGACTTTGCCGCGATATGACGGCTGTCGTCTGGTATCCTGACGCCTGTTTTTTCCGCCCACATCGACATGTACGAAATTCTCATCGGTTTGCGTTATACCCGCGCCCGGCGGCGGAACCACTTCATTTCCTTCATCTCGTTCAGTTCCATGCTGGGCGTGGCGCTGGGCGTCACCGCCCTGATCGTGGTGCTTTCCGTCATGAACGGCTTCCAGAAGGAATTGCGGACGCGCATTCTCAGCGTGGTCGCGCATGTGCAGATCGAGGGCGCGGAAGGACGCCTGCAGGATTGGCGCGCGGCGGCAAAAACGGCGGCGGCGCATCCGCAGACGCTGGCGGTCGCGCCCTATGTGCAGGCGCAATCCATGCTCGCGGCGAACCAGGAAGTGCGCGGCATCCTGGCGCGCGGGATCTTGCCGGAAGAAGAAGAAAAAGTGGCGGACTTTGCCGGATACATGCGTTCGGGCAGCCTCACCGACCTGCGTTCCGGCGAATTCGGCCTGGTGCTGGGCATGGAGGTGGCGCGCGCCCTGCGCGTGTGGGTGGGCGACAAGGTGACGGTGATCGCGCCGCAGGGCATGGCGACGCCGCTGGGCATGACGCCGCGCATGAAGGCGTTTACCGTGGTCGGCATTTTCGAGGCGGGCATGTTCGAATACGATGCCGGCCTGGCGCTGATGCACCTGGAAGACGCGCAACGCCTCTACCGGATGGAGGACGCGGTCAGCGGCGTGCGCCTGAAAATCACCGACCTCTTCGCCGCGCCGCGCGTTGCCAGCGATCTGGCGGAAACGCTGTACATGGAGGCGTATCTCACCCACTGGATGAAAAGCCACGCCAATTTCTTCCGCGCCGTGCAAATCGAGAAGAACATGATGTTCATCATCCTTTCGCTGATCGTGGCGGTGGCGGCCTTCAACATCGTCTCCACGCTGGTGATGGCCGTCACCGACAAGGAAGCCGACATCGCCATCCTGCGGACGCTGGGCGCGAAATCCGGCAGCGTCATGGCCATCTTCATCATCCACGGCGCGCTGATCGGCTGCGTCGGCCTGATCCTGGGCGTGGCGGGCGGGGTGAGCCTGGCGCTCAACATCGACGTGGTGGTGCCGTGGATCGAGCGGCTGCTGGGGACGCAGATTCTCGCCAAGGACGTGTACTACATCTCGCAACTGCCCTCCGAACTGCAATGGGGCGATGTATTGACCGTAACCGGGATTGCCTTCACGCTGGCCCTGCTGGCAACCCTCTACCCCAGTTGGCGCGCTGCGCGCCTGCAACCGGCGGAGGCGCTGCGCTATGAATGACATCGCCCGCGACCACGACGAAGCAACGGGCGCAACGCCCTATTCCCTATCCGGCTCGCCAGACGCGGTCGCCCCTAGCCACGACGAGGTATTGGCCTGTCAGCGCCTGAGCAAGACCTTCCGCGAAGGCAGGAACGCGCTCACGGTGCTCTCCGGCGTGAATTTGCAGGTGCATGCCGGAGAAACGCGGGCCATCGTCGGCGCTTCCGGCTCCGGCAAGAGCACCCTGCTGCATCTCCTGGGTGGGCTGGATACGCCGGATACGGGCACGGTGCGCCTGATGGGCGAGGATTTTTCCACGCAGACGGAGAGCGCGCGCTGCGAAGGGCGCAACCGCAACCTGGGATTCATCTACCAGTTCCACCACCTCCTGCCGGAATTTTCCGCGCTGGATAACGTCGCCATGCCGCTCCTGATCCGCCGGGTCGAATCCGCGCAGGCGCGCGCCGCCGCCGGGGAAATGCTGATCGCCGTGGGACTGGGCGAACGCCTGACGCACCGTCCCAGCGAGCTTTCCGGCGGCGAACGCCAGCGGGCGGCCATCGCCCGCGCCCTGGTGACGCGCCCCGCCTGCATCCTGGCCGACGAACCCACCGGCAACCTCGACGCGCACACGGCGCGACAGGTGTTCGACCTGCTGCTCGCCCAGACCCGCGAACGCCACGCCAGCCTGATCGTCGTCACCCACGATCTCGAACTGGCCAAACGCATGGACGGCATATGCCACCTGGTCGACGGTTGCTTCCGATGACAGAAGACGAGAGGACAGAAACCTCGCAATGACGAAGCGTAGGGTTTCGTTGCCGTCATCATGAACCTGCTGCCCGCCTTCCTGCTGGCGTTTGCCGCGGGCGTCTGTTTCTTGCAGACGCGGGCGGATTTGCCGCAGGCGGCGTGGCTGTGGATATTTTCCGGGCTGGGCGGCTTTTTTCTCCTGCGCTTGTCCGTTCATCTCCGGCCTTCCCTGCGCGGCGGCGCGCTTTTTTTCCTGACGCTCTGCGCGGGATGCGCGGCGGGATACGGCTGGGCGGCATGGCGGGCGGAACTGCGGCTCGCCGATGAATTGCCCGTCGCCTGGGAAGGGCAGGATGTGCGCCTCGTCGGCGTGGTGGCTTCCCTGCCGGTGCGCTTCGAGCGCGGGGTGCGCTTCGTCCTGCGCGTGGAACAGGTCTTGACGCCAGAAGCGCGCATTCCTTCCCAACTGTGGCTGAGCTTCTATACGCAAGGCTGGCGCGCGGGAGAAATCAATCCGTATCCGCCGCCGCGCGCCGGGGAACGGCACGAATTCACCGTGCGCCTGAAACGCCCGCATGGGCGCGTGAATCCGTATGACATGGACTATGAAGCCTGGCTCCTGGAGCGCAATCTGCGCGCTACCGGCTATGTGCGCAACGATCCCGCGCCGGTCTTTCGCGGCGCGAGCGCATGGCCGCCCATGTTGGGCGTGCATCGGCTGCGCGAGGCGGTGCGCGATCACTTCTTGCGCACGCTGGAGGGCAAGCCCTATGGCGGCATCCTGACGGCGCTGGCCATCGGCGACCAGAACAGCATCTCACGCACGCAGTGGAACGTCTTCAACCATACTGGCACGACGCATCTGATGAGCATTTCCGGCCTGCATGTCACGCTGGTGGCGATGCTGGCGGGCTGGCTCCTGAACTGGTCGTGGCGGCGTTCGCCGCGCCTTTGTCTTCGGTTGCCCGCGCAGCGCCTGGCCATCGTCGGCGGCGCGCTGGCGGCGGCGGGCTACGCGCTGCTTTCCGGCCTGAGCGTTCCCGCGCAGCGCGCCACGCTGATGCTGCTGATCGTGGCGCTCGCCCTTTTGCTTGCGCGCCGCATCGGCCTGGGGCGCATTCTCCTGCTGGCGCTGATCGGCGTGTTGCTCTTCGACCCCTGGGCGGTGCTGGCCTCCGGGTTCTGGCTCTCCTTTTGCACCGTCGCGGCGATTTGCTGGGTGGGCTTGCACGCCCTGCGAAACGAGGGAAGCGCCGGAAACCCGCCGGACAGGAGGAGCCTGCGGCAGCGGCTGGGCGGCTGGCTTTTTTCCTTCGCGCACACGCAATGGGCAGCCATGCTGGCGACCCTGCCGCTGCTCTTTTTCTTTTTCCAGCGTTTCCCGCTCAATTCGCCGCTCGCCAACTTTTTGGCGATTCCCTGGGTGAGCTTCGTCATTACGCCGCTCTGCCTTCTGGCGGCGCTGCTCGTCTGGATTCCCCTGCCGCTCCTGGAATGGACGCATATGCTGCTCTCTCCCCTGATGGCGCTGCTCGAATATTTCGCAAACGGTCCGCTGGGGCTGCCCTGGCAAGCGCCCGCGCCCTCCTTGTGGCGCGTCGCGCTGGCGGGCTGCGGCGTGCTGCTGCTGTTGATGCCGCGCGGCTTGCCAGGCAAGGGCGCGGCGCTGGTGATGCTCCTGCCGCTGCTCTTCGTGCCCGCGCCGCAGGTTGCGCCGGGAAACCTCCGGCTTTCCGTGCTGGATGTCGGACAAGGACAGGCGGTCTTGCTGGAAACCGCGCACCATCGCCTGCTCTACGACACGGGACCCGGCTACGGCCCGGTTGCCGCGGATAGCCAGGCGCGAGTCGAGGAAGGCAACGACGCGGGCGCGCAAATCATCCTGCCCTATCTCGCGGCGCTGGGCATTGCCCGCGTGAATACGCTGGTGGTGTCGCACCGCGACAATGACCATTCCGGCGGCATGGATTCCATCCGCGCGGGGATAGCCGTGGAAAAACTCATCTCCTCCGTGCCGGAGTGGCCGGAAGGCGAGTTGTGCCGCCAGGGACAGGCTTGGGAGTGGGACGGCGTGCGCTTCGAGTTCCTCTACCCGCCGCCCGATAAACCCCTGAAAGGCGAAAACGGCGATAGCTGCCTGTTGAAGGTCAGCGTGGGCGCTACCCAGACCACGCCGGGACAGCGCATCCTGCTCACCGGCGACCTTTCCACCCGCGAAGAAAGAAGGATACTGGCGGAGGATGCGAAAAGGCTGGCGGCGGAGGTCATTCTCGTGCCGCATCATGGCAGTCGCGGCTCTTCCAGTCCGCCCTTCGTTGCCGCCGTGGGCGCGCAATGGGCGATTGCTTCCACCGGCTACCGCAACCGCTTCGGCCATCCACGCCCGGAAGTGATCGAACGCTATGCGCGCCAGGGCACGCGCTTCCTGCACACCGATCGGGACGGCGCGCTGATCCTGGACATCTCGCCAGAACACATCGCTGTCCGCCGCTGGCGACAGGAGGCGCGACGTTATTGGCATGTTGCAGGCGGCAAAAAGTAAAAATCCACTTTTTGCCGGGTTAGTCAGCAAAAAAGGGCAGGCAAAGCCTGCCCTTTTTTGGGTAAAGGCAAGGGAACCCAGCGCGGCCTTGGGGTTTGTCGTAGGGGCGCACTGCGTGCGCCCGTTGGCCGTCACGCGGCAGGATGGATTGCGGGGGGCACAATGAAAAGTGAAGGAAACCAACAAAGCACCGCCGCTTGCTGTCCCCTCTCCCCCAATCCTTTGGGGGAGAGGGTGCCCGATAGGGCGGGAGAGGGGGAGGCACGGCGCGTTGTCAGGGCTTCTGGGAACGTTGCAGCCTGCAATCCCTCCCCCGCAAGCAGGGACAGC
>JAITEO010000264.1 GCA_031281985.1 Zoogloeaceae bacterium
ATATACCGTATGTTCCATCCGGCAATATCTTCGTCCAGACACATCAAGGCCTGAAATGGTCTCGGGAAGGGATCGTTGATCTACAAATTCATCTCTTTCATCGCTCGATTGACGAGTTGGGTAACACGAACAATGAGCTGGACCAGTGGAGTGTGCTGCGGTGGATTTTTGCGCCTGCCATGCAACATATGTGGCGTAAGACCCAGGAAGGCAAGATCGTAGCGGAGGTAATGCACGAAAGTAGCAATCCGTTTTCATTCCACAATTGTGCCATTGCGGCGCGGGTGGATGCGGATGCCTTACGGGAAGGAATCAGGTGTAACCTTGCGCCTGAAATCATCATGGCAATCAAACGGGCAACGTACCAAACGCGCCACTAGGATTGTCTTTTTTACGACATGAGAGTTACTCCTTTTGATGTGAGTGTTCCATTGACATGGAAGGCTGGCCAACGGATAGCGGAACAAGGTAAAGGTTGTCACCAATATGGTTTACGCAGAATCCAGCATTGCGTCCAGCACAGCCAGCGAAACGGGCTCTTGGCAAACCATGTGGCGAGTGCCCGGCAGATTTTCTGCCCGGCCACGCTGCCGAATTCAGCGATGAGGGGAAGATAGAAGCCAGTGTCGGTCGCCTCGACGATCTCGAAGCCCGTGCTACGAATCTGGCTGAGGAGTTGACGGCGAGTCATCCGGTTGATGTGGCCAAGCGCGTCGACAGATTCTCCGTAGATCGCGCTGGCAAGGCGCGTCATGAATGGCAGATCAAGGAAGCGCGCCGCGATTTCCACAGTCGACCAGGCATTTGGTGTAGTTAGGATCAGGATGCCACCTGGTTTGAGCGCGGCATGGAGATTTTGCAGAGCCGTCCGGGAATCGGCAACGTGTTCCAGCACTTCCGAGCAAATGGCGATGTCGGCCTGGTTCATGTACGCATGACGCGACGCGAACTCCGGCTGGGTGATGTCGGCTTGGACGGCCCGGATATTTTGAATGCCGTTCATAATTTCGACAGAATCCGGGTTGATGTCGACCGCAAAAACATCGCAATATTTTCGGATTTCACGAGTGCAGATTGCGCATCCAATTCCGACTTCCAGGATTTGAACGTTGTTTTCCCCATCGAGACGATATTGCCTGAAAGGACAATATTGCCTGAATGCCTCCATCAGCCAAATGTAGCGTGTGGTATGCAACCATCGGCGTGTCGGATTTGAGGAAGCGTAAAGCTGCGCCTGAAATGCCAGATCGGATTGTCTGAGCACTTTTTCGGTCATGTCTGGCTCCCGGCCTTGTTTGACGGCCAAATCTGTCGGATCTCCGCGTTCTCGAACCCTTCCGTGGATTCCACGATGTAGAGCGGGCGGTGCTTGGTTTCAGCGACGATGCGGGCGATATATTCGCCTTGGATGCCGATGCCGATAAGGATGGCTGCCCCCACAAGCAGCGTGACGGTGAGCAGGGTGGCGTATCCAGGGGTGACGACGCCCCAGTACCAAGTTTTGAAGATGGTCCAGGCGGCGTAGCACATGGCGAAGACCGCGACAGCGGCTCCCAGGTACGACCAGATGCGCACGGGCAGGGTGGTGAAGCCGGTGATACCGTCCAAGGCGAAGTTCCAGAGCCGCCAAGCGTTGAAACTGGTCTGTCCAGCCGAACGTGCGGGACGGTCATATTCGACGATGGCTGTCGAGAATCCGGCGGCGGCCATGATGCCCTTCATAAATCGGATGCGTTCGGGAAAGCGGAGAATCGCTTGAACCACGGCACGGTCCATCAACCGGAAATCCCCTACGTTTGCCGGAATGTCCACATGCGAGATACGCTGGATCAGGGCATGGAACATGGCGGCGCTCTTGCGTTTGAACCATCCGTCCGTATTGCGCGAACGGCGGACAGCCAAGACGACCTTGAATCCCTCTCGCCACTTTACGATCATTTCGGCGATGGCTTCCGGCGGGTCTTGCAGGTCACAATCCATTGGGATGATGGCATCGCCGGAGGCGTGTTCCAATCCTGCGGTCAGCGCGGCCTCCTTGCCGAAATTTCGGGAAAGGCGGATCAGGCGCGCTTCCGGATGGTGCGTGCGCAAGGCGGTGATCTGAGCCGCTGTACCGTCGTTCGAGCCGTCGTCGACAAAGATCACCTCGTATTCCGCTCCGGTTGATTCCATGACGGGGGGAACAGCTTCCAGAAAACGCTGCACACAAGATGCTTCGTTATGGCACGGGACCACCAAGGATATGCGCATCAAGACACTCCTGTATCTGTAAAACAGAATGCCAGGGGATTGAGGCCCAGTCCCTTGACGTATTCGATGCTTTCGGAATCGGAAGCATTGAGCATGGATTGCGGTGCAGCGACGACAGTTCCGCCTTGCAAGACAGCCAAACCGGCGCGCATCAGGGCGCGGACGCGGCGATTCCTGTCTTGTCCACGAAAGCTGCTCAAGTACTGGATCAATTGTTCATCCTCTGCTTCGTATAGGGAGAACCGGATGGACATTTCCTGCATGTCGTTTACCGTGTTGTGTGTCCGTGCGCCCTGTGCAGGGATTCGGCGATGATTTCGCCCAGGATGTGAAACCCGCGCGCGTTGGCATGCGCGGGTTTGCTGAGGACAGTAAGTTCGTGGTGTGGACACTTCCCGCGAATGCTGGCTTCGTACATGCTTGCGCCGCCGCCAGCAATGACGATGGCGGAGATGGATTTCCCATCCCCGACCGAATCCCGAACGGCCTGCGCGGCTTCTTCGATTACAGCGTCGCCTGCCCTGATGTAATCTTCCAACCGGTATTCCCGGCCATAAACCTTCAGAGGGTTGCGGTTCATCAGGGACTGGTCGATCAGGCGGATCAGTTCATGAGGGTCTTCGCCGAATCCGTTGGCCCGGATCATTTCGTCGGCAATGGCGCGCATGACAGCGCCCATTCCACGTTTGACCGCGCCCGAACAGGCGGGGAGGGCGGACATGCCTTGGCAAACAAACCAATCGAAGGTGTTGTAACCGGGGTCGATACAGAGCACCTGGGGATTCTTTTCTACTGGCCGGGTTGCCAGATAGGCCATGTAGGACCCCAGGGGCTGCGGGTAGACGTGGCAACTTCCTACTGTCACCTTGCGCGCCTTGGCGTCGATGACGATTTCTCCCTCGAAGCGCCGGGCAAGCGCCTCCCGGTGCCGCGCGAACGTCGTGAGGGGCAGACCCAGCACCAGGACGTCGATGCGGTCGTTGGGCAGGGGCATCATGTAATTGATCGCGCCCAAGAGTCGTGCCGCATAATGATCGGAAAGTGGAAAATCGTTGTCGAGCACCTCGGTGATCTGGTTTACGCCGAGCACCAGGCTCGCGTCCCGCCCTACCTCATGAAAATGGTTGCAAACCGGGACGCGGAAGGTGTCGCGCTCCTGCATCAGGGCGTCGTGGAACGCTCCATTGGCCCCGGAGACAACGGGAGACAGGGAAGGAATGGCCTGCGTGATGATGGAATTCCTGTGGCGGCCGGTGGTGTATTTGATGTGTCCGTAGCCGACATCAATGGCACGGACGGTAAGGGGAGCATCTGTGGACACGGCGGGGGAAACCGGGAAGTTTTTGGAAAACTCTATTGTCGTGAGGAATATTCTGTGCGCCTATGCTGAGTTTTCGACAAAAACGGTTCGAATCGCGAGAAATGGATAAAAGTTGAGTTTGTTCCACCGAAATTCATGTCATGGCAGGAATCGTGACGTAGAAGCGGCAGGAAAGCCGTCATTTCGGGAAACGAGTTTACTTTGCAGCATTGTGTGCCGTGAGGCCGCCCAGGTGAACGGTGGAACCTGGAGCCTGTAAGCCGGTTGGCCTGTCCTTGCGTGACAGTGTTCGGCGAAAAAGGCAGTGTTACCGTCCTGTGGGCATGAGCCATGCCCTTTTTTGGAAAGGCGCGGGCAGATCCGCGTGGTGGTGTCCGTTCGCGACACCCGGATTGGGTGGCAAAAGCCGTCATTTATTGGCCGGGGGCAAAAAGTCCGGTGGGGTTCCCCCCAGGAGTGCGCCCTGACCATCAATATGTTCATGATGGACATCTTCTGGTGTTCCATCGAACGTCATCAAATCCAGACATTGCGGCGTGAAAGTTACGTCATGTGGGTTCCCGTGTTTTCGGGTTTGCCCAATGCCGTGGCTCTTGTCCTGGTTGCCCGCCAAGCGGCGGGAGAGACGGGCCTGTAAAGCGTGGCCGAGCGCCCTGGTGGCAGGGGCGAAAAGTATGGGAAATTCCCGTCCGGTGTGATGTCTAAACGATCAATGCGTGTCGTCGTAGAGGCGGCGGCAGGCATATCGAAGTCAGTGTATATGTGGGGCAATGCAATTGCTCATGCCATCTTCAGGATGGTCATCCCAACTGGAATTCACGGGCCAATGCGATTGGTGGTTGTCTGCGAGACAGCGTATCTGTGACGACTGGGCCTCAAGATGAGGTCAAAGGGGCAGCACTGGTATCAGTCCGATATGGGCGGATACGGCCATGTAATTCAGAAATGGATTGCCTGGGTCACTCTATTTATCCCTCTTAACAGACGAGGCCATACTGCCGGCGGATCACCGGCTGCCGATCCTTGGGCATGACAAGGAAAATGAACGAACGTCTCGGTCTGCGCGGGACATTTCCCTGGATGAAGTGAAGTACCGCCACAAGGCTCAGCGGCGGTCTGGTGATTTGACAAAGGAGAAAGAAATGCAAAAAGCACTCGCGGCAATCGTGCTTCCCAAGTCATTGCGGGACGATATTGCCCAGCGGTTGGATCCGTTGATCCGTTTCAGGAAAAATCGGGAGCCTGCCTCGCGCAAGACGCGGGACAACAAATGGCAGTTTTACAACCGGATGTTCGCGGAACTGTGGGTATTGGGCTACAAAATCCGGAATGTCGGCAATTTTCGACCTCGTCACGTCGAGGCCTTGATGATGTCCTGGTCGGACAAGAGCGTGAGCGAACTGCACACGCGCTTGTCGATGATGAACCTTCTGCTTGAATTCCTTGGCAAGGGAGATCAAGTCAAATCGGTGCGCGATTATTTCCCGGAGCGGGACACGACGAGGAAACTGGTTGCCCAGGAAAACAAGAGCTGGGAGGCGCGCGACATCGATGTGGAAGCGCTCATCGAAAAGGCGCGTGCGCTGGATGAACGGCTGGGGTGCATCCTGGCCTTGCAGCATCATTTTGGACTGCGCGTGAAGGAAGCCATTGAAATGCGGCCATTACGCGCTGCTTCCGATGGTGAGGGCGCCGCCTTGCTGCTGATCGAGGGAACGAAAGGCGGGCGTCCGCGGATTATCCCGATCAAGACCACTGGTCAGCGCCAGGCGATCGAATGGGCTTGCGCGCTGGCCAAGAGCGCGAAGTCGGAACGAATGCGCTGGCCCCGCGATACCTGGAAACAGTCGCAAGCGAAGTTCTACTACCGTTGTTCTTCCTGGTTGGGGATTTCCCGGAAGGAACTGGGTGTCACAGCGCATGGTCTGCGGCATGGTTTCGCGCAAACGGCCTACAGGCGGAAAACCGGGATGCCGACGCCGATAGAGGGGGGCGCCTTGGGGAGGATAGACCGCACGTGCCATGCGGAAGCAGCGCGCGTGGTTGCGCAGCAGTTGGGGCACGGGCGGATCTACGTATCCGGAAGCTACTATGGGTCCTACGGACACCAGTTGCGGGGATCCGCGGGAGAGCAGAATCCCCAGATCCCCAGCAGCGCCTTTCCAGACTGGCAGTCTGATTGCTACCGGTATGTCTCGGTATCCGTCGGCCTGTCTTGACCGGGGAGCCAGTGTCCTTGCGCATCCGGATCGAACGGCTGGGGCAATGTCTCGCCGTTTTCAGCGGCGGCATCCCGGACGCGTTCGACGAAATCTTGAAAGGTGACGCGCCGTTTTTGCCGAAGCCAAAGCAGCGCGAAATAAACAGGCAAAAAAGCCGACAGGCGCAGGAAGATAGAAATCTCCCCGATGTACAGGAGATAGCCCGCGAAGACGACCAGGTAGAAAAGAGGCACGCCCCAAGCGGACAGGAAGTCCATCATGAAACGGGGCGCGTCCCGCAAGGTGACGTGGTATTGATGGTAAATCATCATTTTCCCTTTCGAACGAGGTGACAGGGACAGGATACACATCCGGGGAGCCTCGTTTTGGGAAAGTTTCCCTGGTTATCCGTCTCCCGAGATTCCAGGTGTTTTTACCAGAAATGCTCGGTTGTCCGGGTCGCTGATGCGCACCGGGTCAGTATGATGCTCGGTCTCTGGTATGTTTGATGTAGAATCTGGGGCATTCAGTCTCTCTTGCCAGTGAGTGACTTGGCCGCCTTCCGCCTGGCGTAACTTGGCGTTTCACGGACAGCGGTGCGCAAGCATCCGTCTTCCGGACTCTGGCCTGCGGTTGCAGGCTGTCTTTCTGTCTGTTTTTTTTGGACAGTTTTATCCCACTTGGGGCATTCATCCCCAGTGGGGAGTGTTTGCCCCTATCTATCTCATAGGAGCAAAAAATGAGGTACACTGTTCCTTACCACCATCATCCTGATTTGATTGGTTCTGCCATGATGAACTTCGAATGCGACATGGGTGTCGTTCCGGTATCCTTGGATGACCTGCCCAGATGCAG
>JAITEO010000280.1 GCA_031281985.1 Zoogloeaceae bacterium
CTCCCGCCGCCCTGGCAGGTGGAAGAAGTCGATCTGGATGTGGATTTCCAGACGGAAGGCGAGGCCCCGCCGCACGCGCTGGTGACGGCGAAAATCGAGTTTGTGCGCATATCCCAGGACGACGCCGCGCCGCTGGTTCTGGATGGCGAGGAACTGGAGACCTTGCGGGTCGAGGTCGATGGCGTGGCGCATCCGCATGCGATTACCGAGCACACGCTCACCTTGCGCGATCTGCCGGCGCGTTTTGTCCTCACCACGTGCGTGCGGATTCTTCCGGACGCCAATACCCGGCTTTCCGGCCTGTACCGCTCGCAAAACGGCTATTTCACCCAATGCGAGGCCGAGGGCTTCCGGCGCATCACCTGGTTTCCCGACCGTCCCGATGTCATGGCGACCTACCGCGTGACCCTGCATGCCGACAAGGCGCGCTTTCCCGTGCTGCTCAGTAACGGCAATCCGCTCGCGGCGGGCGAGGAGGCGGGCGGGCGTCATTATGCCGTCTGGCACGATCCGTTCAAGAAACCCTGCTATCTGTTCGCGCTGGTCGCCGCCCGGCTGGAAGCCCTGCGCGACGCCTTTGTCACCGCCGGCGGCCGCCGCGTGGAACTGGCGGTCTATGTGGAACCCGGCAAGCTCGATCTGTGCGCGCACGCGATGCGGGCGCTGAAAAAGGCGTTTGCCTGGGATGAGCGCCGTTTCGGGCTGGAATGCGATCTCGACCATTACATGATCGTCGCCGTCAGTGATTTCAACATGGGCGCGATGGAAAACAAGGGACTCAACATCTTCAACGCCAAATATGTGCTGGCGCGTCCGGATGTGGCGACCGACGCGGATTTCGAAGGCATAGACCGGGTGGTGGCGCACGAATACTTCCACAACTGGACCGGCAATCGCGTCACCTGCCGCGACTGGTTCCAGTTGTCGCTCAAGGAAGGACTGACCGTGTTCCGCGATCAGGAGTTCGGCGCGGATACGCATGACCGGAGCGTCGCCCGCATCCGCGAAGTCAGAACCCTCTACGCCGTCCAGTTCCCCGAGGACGCGGGGCCGATGGCGCATCCGGTGCGCCCCGGCGCCTACCTGGAAATCAACAACTTCTATACCGCCACGGTCTATGAAAAGGGGGCGGAAGTCGTGCGCATGATCCAGACCCTGATTGGACGTGACGCCTTTCGCGCCGGGCTGGCGGAATATTTTGCGCGCCACGACGGGCAGGCCGTCACCTGCGATGATTTCGTCGCTGCCATGGCCGCCGCCTCCGGCTTCGATTTCGGGCAATTCATGCGCTGGTACGATTATCCGGGCACGCCCGAAGTCACGGCAATGGGCGAATATGACGCCGCCGCCTGCCGCTACACGCTCACCCTGACGCAGGAAAACCCAAAGGCTGCCGCCGCCGCGTCGTTGCCGGATGCCGCGCCGCAACTCATCCCGGTGCGCGTCGCCCTGTTTTCCCCGGCGGGCGAATTGCTGCCGGAAACGGAGCAACTCTTGCTGTTGCGGCAAAAACGGCAAGCCTTCGTTTTTGCCAATGTGCGCGTCTTGCCCATCCCTTCGCTGCTGCGCGATTTTTCCGCGCCCGTGCGCCTGACGTTTCCACAGACGGAGGCCGAACTTGCCCTGCTGCTCGCGCAGGAACCCGATCCCTTCGCCGCCTGGGAAGCCGGACAACGCCTCGCCACCAATATCCTGCTCGACGGCCTTGCCCCCGCAGGCTTCATCGACGCGGCGCGGCGGCTGTTGCGCGCGCATGCGCAGCGCGGCGACGCCTTCGTCGCCGAAGTCCTGACCCTGCCCAGCGAGCACGCGCTGGCGGAAAAAATCGCGGGCGAAGTCGACCCGGACGCCCTGCGCGCCGCCCGCAACCAACTGCGCCTGGCGCTGGCGCAAAACCTGGAGGCCGAGTTGCGCGCGTGCCACGACGAGCTTGCCGCAGAATGCGCCCGGCAACCCGACGCGCCCGCCGCCATCGGCCAGCGCGCCCTGAAGAATCTTTGCCTGGGCTATCTGCTGGAAATCGACACGCCACGCTACCGCGATCTGGCCTACCAGCAGTTCATACACGCCGCCAACATGACCGACCAGTTCGCCGCGCTCGCGGCGCTGGCAAACGTCGAGGCCGCCGATTGCGCGGAGCGCGAACAGGCGCTGTCCAGTTTTTACGCCCGCTGGCAACACGAGCCGCTGGTGGTCGACAAGTGGCTGTCCGTCCAGGCCAGCAGCCGCCGTCCCGGTACGCTGGCGCAGGTTGCGGCGCTCCTCCATCATCCGGCGTTCCAGCGCGCCAATCCCAACAAGGTCTATGCCTTGCTGCGCGTCTTTTCCAGCAACCTCGCCGCCTTCCACGCCGCCGACGGCGCGGGCTACCGCTTGCTGGCCGAGGAAATCAAGACCATAGACGCAAAAAACCCACAGGTCGCCGCCCGCCTCGCCCGCGCCTTCGATCACTGGAAAAAATTCGCCGCCACCCGCCAACAACACAGCCGCGCCGCACTGCAATCCCTGCGCCAACACCCC
>JAITEO010000021.1 GCA_031281985.1 Zoogloeaceae bacterium
CATCGGGAACCCAGCAGAAGTTACGCCACAGCGTTCTGTACCCCAAAACGACCGGCAAGAAAACGCCGCCCGCGCACCCGTTTTTCGCGCTGGCGGAAATGCTGTGCCAGCGCGCCGCCGAGCGGCAAACCCGGCGGCAAGGCGCGCGGCTTGCCCTGTGCCGGGAATTCCTCGACGCCTTGCCGGAGGAATTGGCCGCCCGCAAGCGACGCTTGCGCCAGGTGGATTTCGACGACATGCTGGGCAATCTCGAGCGCGCCCTCTTTGCTGCGCAAAGCGGCGCGCAACTGGCGGCGCGCCTGCGCCGCGATTATCCGGTCGCGCTGATCGACGAGTTCCAGGATACCGACCCACTGCAAGCGCGCATCTTCGAGCGCATCTACGCAACGGAGGACAGCGCGGAAGCTCCCGCAACCCTGTTTCTGGTGGGCGATCCCAAGCAGGCGATTTTCAGTTTTCGCATGGCGGACCTGCACACCTATCTGGCCATGCGCGACAAGACGCATCGACGCTATACCCTGGATCGAAACCAGCGTTCCGCCCCCGGCCTATTGACGGGCTTGAACGCCTTGTTTTCCGCCAATCCCCGCGCCTTCCTGCTGGAAGACCTGGAATTCAGAACCGCCCGGCGCGGCGAAAAACCCCTGCCGGATTTTATCGACGATAGCGCGCCGCAGAAAAAATCCTGGCAACTCTGGCAATTGCCGACGGATGAAAACGGCGAGCCGCCCGAAAAGAAACGCGCGCAAAAATGGGCGGCAAGGGGCACGGCGGAAGAAATCGCCCGTCTGCTGGATGCGGCAAGGCAAGGTCTGCTGCGCAAGGGAGACGCGCCGCTGACGGCAAGGAACATGGCGGTGCTGGTGCGCACGCACGCGCAGGGCAGCCTGGTGCGGCGGGCGCTGGCGGAGGTCGGGCTGCAAGCGGCGGAACTGACGCAAAGCAGCGTCTTTGCCAGCGAGGAAGCGCAGGAAGTGAATTGTTTGCTGCACGCCCTGTTGCTGGCGCAGGATGCGCGCCGGGTCAAGGCAGCGCTGGCGACCACGCTGCTCGGCTGGAGCGCGCCGGAAATCGCCGCGCTGGAGGAGGACGCGCGGCACGCCGAACTCGACGCCGTCTTGCGGCACTTCCAAGAGGGGCGGCGGCTGTGGCGGGAAAAGGGCATCCTCGCCGCGCTTTCCTTCCTGGCGCGGCAATACGCAATCCATGCCCGCCTGCTGGGGCGGGCAAAAGGCGAACGCTGGCAGACCAATGTGCTGCATCTGTTCGAGTTGCTGCATCAGGCATCGCGCACGGCGCGCGAACCGGAGCAGCTCATGCGCTGGTTTTCCGCCCGCATCGAGGAGCCATCCGCGGACGAAGCCAGCCTGCTGCGCCTGGAATCCGAGCGCGATCTGGTGCAGATCGTCACCATCCACAAGGCCAAGGGACTGGAATTCGACGTGGTGTTCTGTCCCTTTTTCTGGGAAGAACACGGCAAACCGAAAAACGACGGCCTGCCGGGATGTCTCTACCACGACGCGGACGGCAATTTCGTCATCGACTATCGTCCCGATCCCGAATACCAGGAAGCCGGAAAGGAACGCCACGCGCTCGAACAGGCGGCGGAAAGCGTGCGCCTGCTCTACGTGGCGCTGACCCGTCCGGTATATCGCTGCTATCTGGTCTGGGGCGCGTACAAACAAAGGAGGAGCGATCGCGAAAGCCGCCAGAGCCTGCTCAACTGGCTGGTC
This sequence comes from Zoogloeaceae bacterium, assembly GCA_031281985.1. Taxonomy (GTDB): domain Bacteria; phylum Pseudomonadota; class Gammaproteobacteria; order Burkholderiales; family Rhodocyclaceae; genus Azovibrio. Next base: position 1,734 of record JAITEO010000021.1, read on the forward strand.
GCGGGGGAAGGATGCACGCCGCAGGAGTGGCTGGCGGGCAACGACGAGACGCTGCCCGCCTCCGAGCGCCTGGCCGAACGCTGGCAGGAGCGGGCGCGCGCGATGGATGCCGATTGCAGGGAGTTGCCCGCGCCGAAAGGCCGTCCCTTTGCCGCGGACGAGAAGGTCGCGCCGCAATACGCCGCGCTGCGCGCCCAACGCTGGCTTTCCCCCGATTGGCGCATGGATAGTTTTTCCGGTCTGTTGCGCGGCGCGCGCTGGAGCGGCGAGGAACGCGATGCGGATGGAAACGCGGCGCGCGCAGACGAACTGGCGGAGGACGCCAGCGCCGACCCGCCGCCGCTTGCCGCGGACGATCCCTTGTTGTTTCCGCGTGGCGGGCGCGCCGGGGATTGCATACACGCGCTCTTCGAGCGCATCGACTTTACCGATGCGGCAAGCTTTATGCCCGCCGCCATCGCCGCCTTGCAACAGCATCCGCAACCGGGCGGCCTCGCGCCGGAGCGTCTGGCCGCCATGCTCTGCCGTCTGGCAAGGGAAGTGTTGTCCACGCCCCTGCCCCTGCCCGGCGGCGAACTGCGCCTCAACCAATTGCCGCGTCCGCGGCGTCTGACGGAATTCGCCTTTCATCTGCCCGCGCAAAAACTCGACCCCGCGCGCCTGCAAAGCCTGATGGCTGCATATGGCGAACCGCTGCCACAACTGGCCGCCGCGCCGCTTTCCGGCTACCTCAAGGGCTATATCGATCTGGTGTTTACACACGCGGGGCGTTATTACGTGCTCGATTGGAAAAGCAACCACCTGGGCTTTCATCCAGAAGACTACGCCCTACCCGCCCTGAAGCGGGTGATGACCGCCCACGCCTACACCCTGCAAGCCCGCCTCTACCTGCTGGCGCTGCACCGCTACCTGAAATTCCGCCTGCCCGACTACGACCCCGCGCGCCACCTGGGCGGCGCCTGTTACCTGTTTCTCCGCGCCCTGAAACCCGAATGGCAAACCCCAACCTCCCCTCCCCCCGGCATCGTCCTGTTGACGCCCCAATGGGAACAACTACAGGCATTGTTGGAAAGCGTCAAAAAGTAAAAATCCACTTTTTGCCGGTTCAAATCAGCAAAAAAGGGCAGGCAAAGCCTGCCCTTTTTTGGGTAAAAGCGAGGAAAACCCACTACCACCTGCACGATCCCGTAGGGGCGGGGGGGGGTTTGGGGGGAGAGATACAAAAAAAGGGGAGGGGTTGGGGGCCCGTGTTGGGGACCGTAACACACACAAATATGA
>JAITEO010000143.1 GCA_031281985.1 Zoogloeaceae bacterium
ACCTCGCGCTTTTTTCAAACGCGCTCGCATTTGAACATCCGGGAGCGTCCCGAAGGGACGCCTCCCGTGCGCGTCGGCGCTTCGTCTGGATGATTTTCCTCCTTTAATTGCGCCCCGGAAAATCGCGGAAATCTCCTTGCCTTCCGATCCCGTAGTAACATGCCGCCTTTGCTTCTTCAGAGGAAAAACATCCCATGCCGTCTTCCCCAAGCGCCGAACCCGTCGCCGACAATCCCCGGCTTCTGGCGAAATGCCATGTCGGCGTTGCGGCAACCTATATCGTCCTGTCTGTCTCCGGCCTCATTGTCATCCTGTTTTCCAGGGAGCTTTTTCCCGATTCAAAGCACCTTTTTCCAGAGGAAAACATCCAGACAATCACCATCCTGGCGGGGCTGCTCGTGTTCGGACTGATCCACGCGGCGCTGGCGCCCGCTTGCGTCAGGAGAAGCGAACAGGCGCGCAGGATTTCGGAATTCCTGTTTTCCGTCCTCATCCTGGCCTTCCCCATCGGCACCCTGCTCTCCATCTACCTCTTCCTCCCCGCAACCCAATGGCGAGCGCCCGCGGCGGAAAACGAGGCGGAGTTCGAGCCTTGATGAGTGTACGGCAAAAAGTAAAACCCCACTTTTTGTGCGGCAAAGCCGCATTTTGCTCCGCAAAACCAGCCTTCGGCTGTCCTGCGGCCTTCGGCCTTGTGCCGGGTTGATTTGGGGTTTGAAACCAGGCAAAGCCTGGCTTCAAACCGTTAGACCCAACGCAAAACCAGCGCGGTCTTGGGGTTTTCGTAGGGGCGCACTGCGTGCGCCCGTTGGCCGTCACGCGGCGGAGATGGTTTGCGGGCGCGCGCAGCGCGCCCCTACGACCCCGTGCAGGGGCGGGTTTTCACTTTTTGCCGCCTCCCAGCCGTTCCAGCAAGCCTTCCAGTTGGTCGAGGTTGGCGAACGCGATGCTGATTTTGCCTGCGCCTTTCTTGTCGGCGCGGATGGCGACCGATGTGCCCAGGGTGTCGGAGAGCGTTTCTTCCAGGTGCAGCAGGTCGCGATCCGGCTGGCGATCGGTTTGTTTGGGTGGGTTCAGGTAACGGTGCGCCAGGCGTTCCGCCTCGCGCACGGAGAGGCGTTTTTGCGCGATGCGTTGCGCCAGTTGTGCCTGTCCGGCGGCGGGCAGCGGCAGGAGGGCGCGGGCGTGTCCCATGTCCAGCTTGTTGTCCAGCAGCATCTCCTGCACCGGCGCGCAGAGCTGCAAAAGACGCAGCAGGTTGGAGGCCGCCGGGCGCGAGCGTCCCACGGCGTCGGCGGCTTCCTGGTGCGTCAGGTGGAATTCATCGACCAGGCGTTGCAAGCCCTGGGCTTCTTCCAGCGGATTCAGGTTTTCGCGCTGGATGTTTTCGATCAGGGCGATCGCCATGGCCCGTTCGTCGGGAATCGTCCGCACCAGCACCGGCACTTCGTTCAACCCCGCCTTTTGCGCCGCCCGCCAACGGCGTTCGCCCGCGACGATTTCATAGCGCTCGGCGCCCGGCGTTGCGTCCGTGGGACGCACCAGTATCGGCTGCACGATGCCCTGCGCTTCGATGGAAGCCGCCAGTTCCAGGAGCGACGTTTCATCCATGCGGCTGCGCGGCTGGTATTTGCCGGGACGCAGACGGTCGATCGGCAGTTGCCGTTGCTCGTCCGAACGGTTTTCGTTGCCGCCGGAAAGCAGCGCGTCCAGGCCGCGCCCCAATCCTCTTTTTTTCATGATGTGACCTCATTTTGCAAACGATCCAGCATTTCCCTGGCCAGTTCCAGATAGGCGAGCGCGCCCTTGGAATTCTTGTCGAAGGCCAATACCGGCTTGCCATAGGAAGGCGCTTCCGCCAGCCGCACGTTGCGCGGCACGATGGTGCGGTACACCTTGCGGGGGAAATGCCGCTCCAGTTCGTCGGAAACCTGCCGGGTAAGCGTGCTCTGCGGGTTGTACATGGTGCGCAACAAGCCCTCGATGACCAGCGGCGGATTGAGATGCGCGCGCACTTTTTTCAGCGTATCGACCAGATCGGAAAGCCCTTCCAGCGCGTAATACTCGCATTGCATGGGAATCAGCACCGCGTCCGCGGCGACCAGGCCATTCAGGGTGAGCAGGTTCAGCGCGGGCGGACAATCGATGAGCACGAAATCATGCGGCGCGTTCTTCAGGGCGTTGGCAAGGCGATATTCGCGCCGCTCCAGTTCCACCAGTTCCACTTCGGCGCCAGCCAGTTCGCGGTTGGCGGGCAGGATGTCGAAGCCGGATTCCGTGGAAAGACAGACCTGCGCAAGAACCGACTGTCCCAGCAGCATCTGGTAGACCGTGGGCAGCGCCTCCTTCTTGAAGATGCCCGCGCCGGTGGTGGCGTTCCCCTGCGGGTCGAGGTCGACGAGCAACACCCGCTGCCCCAGATGCGCCAGGCTGGCCGCCAGATTGACCGCCGTCGTCGTCTTGCCGACGCCGCCCTTTTGATTGGTGATGGCAATGATGTTCATGATTTGTCTTTGCGTAAATTTTTCGCAGAATACAGGAACAGAATAAAGGCGGCAAAAAAGACAAGGGTTTTAAAAGTGGAAAATGTTATATAAATAATTTGTCTCAGACGAGGCGCTGCCGCTTGCTGTCCCCTCCTCCGCTTAGCGGGAGGGCCGAAGGCCGGGAGAGGGCGTCGTTCCATGCGACGCATAGTGCCCTTGCAGGGTGCAAGCCTTGCAGGCTGCAACCTTCCCAGAAAAACCAGGATAACGCGCCGTGCCGCCCCCTCTCCTGCCCTGCCGGGCACCCTCTCCCCCAAAGGATTGGGGGAGAGGGGATGGCAAGCGGCGGCGCTGCGTTGGGTTCCTTCATTTTTCATTGCGCTCCCCGCAAACCATCCATCCCGCCGCGTAACGGCTGACGGGCGCATGCAATGCGCCCCTACGGGATCGTGCAGATGGGTAGTGGGTTCCCTTGCCTTTACCCCAAAAAAGGGCAGGCTTTGCCTGTCCTTTTTTGCTGACTCACCCGGCAAAAAGTAGATTTTCACTTTTTGCCGTACAAATTATCAGGTGCCGCTCGGCATCCAACCCCGGCACAGAGAGCGCCTGCACGGCGCGCACCTGAACCCACGCGGGCAGGGCGGCCAGTTCGGCGTCGGGTTTTTGTCCCTTCATCGCCAGCCAGTGCCCATTGGGCGCCAACAGAGGACGGGTGAGGCCGACGAACTCCGCCAGTCCGGCAAAGGCGCGCGCGGTAATTGCTGCGTACTGGCCTTGCAGGGACTCGATACGCGCGTGCCGCACCGTGAGATTTTTCAAGGCCAGTTCGCTGGCGGCCTGATGCAGGAAGGCAGTCTTTTTTTGCACGGCATCGACCAGCGTTACCGGCAACTCCGGACGGGCGATGGCAAGCACCAGCCCCGGCAGGCCGCCGCCGCTGCCCACGTCGAGCAGACTGGCCGCGGATGGCGCGGCATCGGCAAGAACGCGATCCAGCCAGGGCAGGATGGCAAGCGAATCGAGCAGGTGATGGGTGAGGATTTCCTCCGGCGTTTTGACCGCCGTGAGGTTATAGACGCGATTCCATTTCAGGAGCAGATCGCGATAGGCGAGGAGCGTTTTTGCCGCGCCCGCGGGCAGCGCCAGCCGCATTTCGGCAATGCCGTCTCGCAAGGCGGCAAGGTCGCCGTCCTTTCCATTCACGGAGTTTGCTCCTCATTTCCCGGACTCTGCCCCTTGCCCTCCAGCCGTTTGAGCCAGATCAGCAAGAGCGAGATGGCCGCCGGGGTGATGCCCTGGATGCGGCTGGCCTGGCCTATGGTCTGCGGCCGGAATTTCTCCAGCTTTTGCCGCGCTTCGCAGGAGAGTCCCGGCACCTGCGCGAAATCCAGGTTTTCCGGGATCGTCCGTTGCTCGCAGGCGATGGCGCGGGCGACTTCTTCCTTTTGCCGGTCGATGTAGCCCTGGTACTTGGCCTGGATGGCGACCTGTTCGATGACGAGCGGGTCGGCGGGTTCCATGCCGCCCGCGGGCGTCGCGCCGGGCAGGGTCATGAGCGCGGCGTAATCGACTTCCGGTCGGCGCAGGAGATCGAAGAGCGAATATTCCCGCTCGATGCCCTTGCCCAATACCCGCTCGGCCTCCGCCCGTTCCAGGATGGCGGGATTCACCCAGGTGGATTTCAGGCGCTCCGTCTCCCGC
>JAITEO010000126.1 GCA_031281985.1 Zoogloeaceae bacterium
ACCTGTTCGCCTTCCTTCGTTTCGTTCTGGTTCTGGACTTCCGCGCTGATGGAAACCAGGTTGCCGTCGACGGTGATATGGATATCCTCCTTTTTCACGCCGGGCAATTCGGCGTGTACCACATAGGCGTTTTCCTGTTCCTTCACATCCATGCGGATTACCGGGGGCGTTGCGGGGGTGTTGCCCGTATGCAAATCCATGGGCCGGACAAAGAAACCGCGAAAGAGTTCGTCCAGTGGATCATGCAGAGGCGTCAAGGCATTCATGCGAGTTCTCCTTTCACAAAAGATGGCCGGGCTTGGCACAAAAATCCATATAGGGGCAAGCGCGCGTGTTTCAAGTTTTGGCGCTTTTGCGTTTTGCCCGCGGATGCGCCTGATCGTAGATCTTGCTCAAGTGCTGGAAATCCAGATGCGTATAGACCTGGGTGGAGGCGATGCTGCTGTGGCCGAGCATTTCCTGCACGGCGCGCAGATCGCCGGAGGATTGCAGCAGGTGCGAGGCAAAGGAGTGGCGCAGCATGTGCGGGTGCACAGGGATGGAAAACCCGGCTTCCTTCGCCCGCTGCTCCAGGCGTTTCTGAATCATCCGCATGCTGATGCGCGTTCCCCGGCGGCTGACGAAGAGCGCGGCCTCTTCCGGCGCGGCCAGGCTGGCGCGCGCCGCCATCCAGGCGTCCAGCGCCTCCTGCGCCTTGCTGCCCACCGGGACGATGCGGGTCTTGTTGCGTTTGCCGGTAACGCGGATTTCGCCGCTGGCGCGCAGGGTTTCCAGCGCGTCGAGATTCAGGCCGTCGAGTTCGGAAAGACGCAAGCCAGAGGAATAGAACAACTCGAACATCGCCCGATCCCGCAGGGTAAGCACGGCGTCCGCCTGGGCAGCATCGACGCCGCCGCCGCTCACGAGACCGATGCTTTCTTCCACGGAAAGCGCGTCCGGCAAAGGGCGGGGCGATTTGGGCGCGCGCAGGGTCAGGCAGGGATTGTGCGTGATCTGGCCGGTTTGTTGCAGCCACCGGAAAAAACCGCGCCACGCCGACAACAGCCGCGCCAGCGAACGCCCGGAAAGTCCCTTGCCATGCAGCAGGGCAATCTGGCGGCGAATGCCGTTGACATCGAGCGCGGGGAAGGGCTGTTCGTCAGCCAGTGCGGCAAGCCGCGCCAGGTCGCGCGCGTAGGCGGCAAGCGTATGCGCCGACTGGCGGCGCTGACCGGAAAGCCAGGCCAGATAGTCCGCCACCTGTTTGGCGTTGGCGTCCCTGGCGTTTGCGGATGATGCGTTCATGGACGGCAGGAACAAAAGGCGGCGGGAGGTCTTCTACAACGCGCTGTGCGTGACGCGCCCCAGCACGGCGGAGATGATTTCGCCCAGACGTTCCAGGTACAGCGTCCCCATGCCGCTGTAGAAACGCTCGGCGTCCTCGCTTCCCAGCGCAAGCAGGCCGATGGCGCCGCCGCCGTTTCTCAGGGCGACCAGCGCCTGCGAACGGATGTGGGCGGCATAGACGCCGAACCAGGCGGAGGTCGCCACGCCCGCCGTGTCGTCCAGGCTGGCGCTTGCGCCACAGTAGGGTTTTTCCAGCCGTTCGGCAAAATCCTGCAAATCGGCGCTGACCGCCGCGAATTCTGGAAGGTCGGCCACATCGCCCGGCTTGCGCCACAGGCGCAGGGCCACGCGCGGAATGGCGAAGTCGTCGCGCAGGTGCAGGTGGATGAGATGCAGCGCCGCCGGGAACGTTTCGGCGGCCACCAGCCCCACGGCGAGACGGTGCATTTTTTCGCTGATCACGTCGTTTTCCTCGCCAAAGGAGATCAGCTCGCGCAAGCGTTGTTCCAGCTTGCGGTTCTTGTCGCGCAGCGTCAGCATCTGCCGTTCGCTGAGCGAAATGGTGCGTCCGCCATGCGGGTGCGGCACGAAAATTTCCGCCAGCCGATCCGCGCATTGCTCAAAGAACTGGGGCGTCGCCTCCAGATACTCGATGACTTCTTCCGTCTTCATGACTCGATTTCTCCTCTGAAAACCGTGACTGCCGGGCCGGTCATCCACACCGGATGCCCCGCGCCCTGCCAACGTATGACCAGACTGCCGCCGCGCGTGGAAACCTCGACCGCCTCATCCAGCAAACCCAGGCGAATGCCCGCGACCACCGCCGCACAAGCGCCCGTGCCGCACGCCAGGGTTTCGCCCGCGCCGCGCTCGAATACCCGCAGACGAATATGTCCGCGATCCTGCACCGCCAGGAAACCCGCGTTCGCTCCCTGCGGGAGGCGCGGATGCGTCGTAAGCAGCGGACCTTGCGTCGCCACGGGCGCGGCATCCACATCCGCCACCACCTGCACGACATGCGGATTGCCCATGGAAAGCGCGCTGACCGTGAGCGTGCTATCCGCCAGCGCCAGCGGGTAGGTCAGGGCTTCTCTGTCGGCCAGAAAAGGAATTTCCGCGGGCGCAAAGCGCGGCGCGCCCATGTCGACCGTCACCTGCCCATCCGCTTCCAGTCTTGGCGTGATGATGCCCTTGACGGTGCGCACCCGGATTTCCCGCTTCCCTGTAAGGCCGTTGTCATGAACAAAGCGGGCAAAACAGCGCGCGCCGTTGCCGCATTGTTCCACCTCGCCGCCGTCGGCATTGAAGATGCGATAGCCAAAATCCACCTCCGCCCGCGCGTCTGCTTCCACCAGCAACACTTGATCGCAGCCCACGCCAAAATGCCGATCCGCCAGAAAACGCACGCGCTCCGGCGTCAGATCGACATGCTGGCGTATGCCATCGATCACGACAAAGTCATTGCCCAATCCCTGCATCTTGGAAAACCGGAGCGTCGCCATCCCTGTTCCTGCGTCCGTTTATGAAGTCTCGATTCTACCCCATGCGCCACCTGGTTCGTTCGGTCATTCGCCTGGAGTTTGCTCGCCAACTGTGGAACCAGGGAGCGCAATCGAAAGCGAAAGGATTTTCGCCATTCTCAAGACTACAGACCGGAGGGGAGGGTGTTTGGCCGCGCTTCGTCCAGGATGAATTATCGACATGGCATCACTTTTACTTGTACTCAGCGCAGCACGCAGTCTCCCATCTTCCGTGTTACCATATGTCGGTACGATTCTCCTGAATCTTGATCCTCTGTGAGCGCCATGAAAATTCTGATTGTTGAAGATCATGCCTTGATGCGTGACGCGCTGGCGAGGGTGTTGTGTGCCCAGAGCGACCGGGTGATACGGGAGGCCAATGGCGTGGATCAGGCGCTGGGCATATTGACGCAGGAACCCAATTTCGATCTGGTGCTGCTCGATCTGGCCTTG
>JAITEO010000215.1 GCA_031281985.1 Zoogloeaceae bacterium
GAGCGACTGTAAACCGGTTACGGCAAAAAGTGAGAACCCACTTTTTGCCGGGTTGTCTTGGGTTTGAAGCCAGGCAAAGCCTGGCTTCAAACCGTTAACCCCAACGCAAAACCAGCGCGGTCTTGGGGTTCTCGTAGGGGCGCACTGCGTGCGCCCGTTGGCCGTCATGTGGCACGGATGATTTGCGGGCGCACGCAGTGCGCCCCTACGGGATCGTGCAGGTGGGTAGTGGGTTCCCTTGCCTTTACCCCAAAAAAGGGCAGGCATTGCCTGCCCTTTTTTGCTGACTGACCCGGCAAAAAGTAGGTTTTTACTTTTTGCCGCCACCACCCAATATCTGCAAGCCCTTCAGCAGATTGAGCGCCTGCTGGAACTGGTAGTCGGAGGCGGAAGCGTATTCCAGGCGTTGCGGCAGGTCTTCCGCGGCTTCTTCCTTGCCCTTATTGTCCGGCGTCTTGGCGGGCTTGTCGCCGGAGGAGGAAGAGGCGGTTGCCGGGGGGGCTTCGCGGTCATTGATCAGGTGGCCTTCGAGGTCGGCTTCGCGCAGGCGCATGCCCCGGCCGCCGTTGGAGCTTTCTTCCACCTCGATGTCCGGCTCTATGCCCTTGGCTTGGATGGAGCGGCCATTGGGCGTGTAATAGCGGGCAGTGGTCAGCTTGATGGCGGCGTTGTCGGGCAGGGGGACTATCGTTTGCACCGATCCCTTGCCGAAAGTCTGCGTCCCCATGATCACGGCGCGCTGATGATCCTGCAACGCGCCCGCGACGATTTCCGAGGCGGAAGCCGAGCCGCTGTTGACCAGCACCACCATATGCACGTTCTTGACGCCTTCCGGCAACGCGCGCAGCGGGTCGACCTGCGTGCCGCGCAGGTAATCCTCCGGCATGGCGCGGTATTCCTGTTTGGCATCGGGAATGCGTCCGTCGGTGGAAACCACCTTGCTGCCCGCGGGCAGGAAGGCGCTGGATACGCCAACCGCGCCATTCAGCAGGCCGCCGGGGTCGTTGCGCAGATCCAGCACCAGACCTTTCAGTTCGCCCTGCACGTAGAGATCATTCAGATGCTTGGCCAGCGAGGCAACGGTGTTTTCCTGGAACTGGGTCACGCGCACCCAGCCATAACCGGGTTCCACCAGCTTGGACTTGACGCTTTGCACCTTGATGATTTCCCGCGTCAGGGTGACTTCCAAGGGCTTGCTCTCGCCCTTTCTGAGGATGGAGAGACGAATCCTGGTCTGCGGCTTGCCGCGCATCTTCTTTACGGCGTCATTCAAGCTCATGCCCTTGATGGGCGTATCGTCCAGCTTGAAAATCAAGTCGCCCGCCTTGATGCCAGCGCGATAGGCGGGCGTATCCTCGATGGGCGAGACCACCTGCACCAAGCCGTCTTCCATGCCCACCTCGATTCCCAGCCCGCCAAACTCGCCCTGGGTGCCGACTTGCAGTTCGTTGAAGGATTCGGCGTCGAGATAGGAAGAATGCGGATCGAGATTGGAGAGCATGCCGGAAATGGCGTTGGCGATCATTTTCTTGTCTTCGATCGGTTCGACATAGCCCTGCTTGACGGCGTTGAATACCTCGGCGAAGGTACGCAGTTCTTCCACCGGCAAGCCGACGTCCCGTTCGGCGAAGGCGGGAAATTGCAGGCTGATGAGCACACCGGCGACAAAGCCGCCGAGCGCGAGACTGAAGGATTCTTTTCTGTTCATGTGCGACTCTTTATTTGAGAGAAACCCACTGCATGGGGTCAAGTGCCCGTCCCTGATGACGAAGCTCGAAGTATAAACCGGAATCCGAATTGCCACCGCTACTGCCCGCCGTGCCGATCGTGTCGCCGCCTTCCACCCGATCGCCCACCTGCTTGTAGAGCGCGTCGTTGTTGCCATAGACGCTCAGATAGCCGGAATCGTGATCGATGATCAAAAGGTTGCCAAAGCCGCGCATCCACTCCGCATAGACGACCTGTCCCTTGGCGATGGCCTTGATTTCGCTTCCCTGGGCGGCGCGGATGAACAGCCCCTTCCAGGTCGTGCCGCCTTCGCGCGGCGCGCCGAAACGCCCCATGATCGAACCGCGCACCGGCAGCCGCAGCTTGCCCTTGAGCCGGGCGAAATTGCCGCTGGTGGCGGCGGGCAGGGCGCGGTTTTCCAGTTGTCCGGCGGCGGCGTTCTTCCCGGCATTCTTCCCGGCGTCCTTCTTGGCGCGTTCTTCGGCTTCCTTCTTCTTTTTCGCGGCGGCCTTGGCCTGTTCCGCCAGCAGCTTGGTCAGGCGGTCGATGAGCTGCGTCAGGCGTTTTTCATCGCGTTGCAGATTGCCGATTTCCTGCTTCTGCGCCTTGATTTTCCCGGCAATCTGCTGGAGGACCTTTTTGCGCTCGGCCTTCTGCTCCAGCAGCTTGGCGTGCTCCGTTTCCTGCTCCGCCCGCACTCCGGCAAGCTCGGCTTCCCGCGCCTTCGCGTCCGCCGCCAGCTTCTTCTGCCGCGCGAGGGTGGCGCGCATTTCCGTCAGCAGGGCGCTGCGCGCGCGCGCGATGATGACGAGATAATAGAGATCGCGCGCCAACTGGTTGGGATCGTTGCCGTTCAGCGCCAGTTGCAGGGCGTCCGGCGAGGCTTGCAGATACTGGCGGTAGAGGAGCTTTTCCAGTTGTTTTTGCTGTTGCGCCAGGGTGTTTTCCAGATCGCGCGCGTTGCGGGCGAGTTCCTGCAAGGTGTTTTGCAGCCGGGATTGCTCCTGTTTCAGGGTCATCAACTGCCGCTGGGCGGTGGAAATCTGCTCTTCGGATTGCTTCAACTGATCCGCGGCATCCACCCGGGATTCCTCGCTGGCGGAAAGCTCTTTTTTCAGGGCTTCGATGCGCCCGCGCAACTCCTTCAAATCCTCCTTCTTGTCCGCAATCTCCCCTGTTCCCTGCGCCAGCAGGGAGATGGACCAGAAGGACAGCCAAAGCAGGAAGAACAGGCGCATGGGATTGGGAAGACAGGGTTCGTCCGGGAAAGGTCAATGGCGATGGCGGGCGCAATGGAAGACGATACTTCGTCGCTCCCAGGCGTTTCGCCTTGCGCCCGCTTTTCCGGACGCTCGCTGGAACGTCCCTGGCTTTTCGTCAGGCGGCCGCCGCCAGCTTGTGGTAGCGCGCCATCAGCGTTTCCTGCGTTTCTTCGCGATCCTTGGGGATGCAGTCGACGGGGCAGACCTGGACGCATTGCGGCTGGTCGTAGTGACCGACGCATTCGGTGCATTTTTCCGGATCGATTTCGTAGATTTCCTCGCCCTGGCGGATGGCCTCATTCGGGCATTCGGGTTCGCATACGTCGCAGTTGATGCATTCGTCGGTAATTTTCAGAGACATTTTTTGGGTTCCTCCCGGTTTTGAAAAAATCGATGGGCCGCCGTTATCGGGCGGCCTCGCGTTGTTTTGTCAGCCGCCGCGCCACGTCGGGGTGCACGAATTTGTTGACGTCGCCGCCCAGGCGGGCAATTTCACGCACCATGGTGGCGGAAATGAACATGTATTGCTCGCCCGGCGTCAGGAAGACGGTATCCACCACCGGGAAAAGCTGGCGGTTCATGCCCGCCATCTGGAATTCGTATTCAAAGTCGGAAACCGCCCGCAGCCCGCGAATGATGACCTGCGCGCCTTGTTCCTGCACGAAATGCATGAGCAGGCAATTGAAGCCGCGAACTTCCACGTTGTCCAGATCGGCGAGCATTTCCCGCGCCATTTCCACCCGCTCGGCAAGCGGGAAGAACGGTTGCTTGACCGGACTTTCCGCCACGGCCAGGATGACCTTGTCGAAAAGCCGCGCCGCCCGCCGCGCCAGGTCTTCATGCCCGCGCGTGATGGGGTCGAAGGTGCCGGGATAAACGGCAAGGCGGCCATCCGGTGAAGTGCGCTTGTTCAAATCCGGCTCCATTTAAAAGCGGCAAAAAGTGAAAACCTACTTTTTGCCGGTTTGTCTTGGGATGAAAGCCTGGCAAGCCTGGCTTTGATCCGTGTAAACCCAACGCAACCCATCTGACCGTGGGTTTTCGTTGCCATTCAAAGCGTCAAAAAACAGATTCGCTGGCTTCTATTTTTTGACGCCTTTCGAGTACATGAAAATAAACCTGTCCCGCCTGTTTCCGGCGTGTGGCGTGCCACGCGCCCAGGGCTTCGACGGGAAATTCCGCTTCCGCGTACAAATCGCCCTGGGCATCCAGCAGCGTGTCCAGGAAGGGTTCGAGGCGGGCGAGCCAGCCCAGTCGATAGGGCGGGTCCAGGAACAGCACATCGAACGATGTCGCGCAGGAAACGGCGAATTCTAACGCATCTGCCGCAACGAATTCCACTGTCTCCGGCATTTTGAGCCGCTGCGCGTTTTCCTTCAATGCCCGCAGCACGCGCGCGTCTTTTTCCACCATCACCACCCGCGCCGCGCCGCGGGAAGCCGCCTCGAAACCCAGGGCGCCGCTTCCCGCGAACAGGTCGAGACAGGCGCGCCCGCTCAAATCCTGTCCCAGCCAGTTGAACAGGGTCTCCCGCACCCGCCCCGGCGTCGGCCGCAGCCCCGCGCTGTCGGGAAAACGAATAACCTGCCGCCGCCACTGGCCGCCGATGATGCGAAGCGAATTCATCCGAAAAAGAAAAATAAAAAAGGCCGTGCAAAACAAAAAGGTCGAAACGCACGCGGCGCGCATTATTTCATATCGAACGCTTCTTTTGCGCTTTGCCTTTCTGACCGAATGCAATCCAAAGCGGAGAAAAACCTTGCCAGACGAAGCGCCGCCGCTTGCCGTCCCCTCTCCCCCAATCCTTTGGGGGAGAGGGTGCCCGGCAGGGCGGGAGAGGGGGCGGCACGGCGCGTTGTGTCAGGGTTTTTCCGGGAAAGTTGCTGTCTGCATGGGCTGCGCGTCGCATGGAACGACGCCCTCTCCCAGCCTTCGGCAAGCGTTTGCGCTTCGTCTGGAAAGGTCGCTCCACAGGATAAGCATGAATACCATCGGGTTGGCAGGGCAATTGCGTGAAGTTGCCGTATGGCGCGGATAAAGGCGCTTGTCTGCCTCCCCCCTGAATACAAGGGAAGGGCAGGGGAGGGGTTGCGGCAGGGTGCAGTCGTCAAGGTCGAATGCAAACCGAAGCGCCGCAATCCCCCCACAATACAAAGGGAAATCCTCCGGCTCTGTCGGGGGGTATTTCCAGTCAGAGGAACCGTGCGGTCTTGCAGGGGCAAACCATTCGCGCCGCGTGACGGCCAAACGGGCGCATGCAATGCGCCCCTACAAGCAGTATCGTCGAGCAAAAGTTCCATCAAGAACGAAACACTAGAATTCCACGTCATCCGCGATATTTCCTCCCGCATCCCTGGAAAAGCGCTCGTCATACTCTTTTTTCTTTTCCTCACGGTAGTTCAGAAATTCCCGGGTCTCTTCCGCGCGCTCTTCGCCGCTGGTTCGTCTTGTCATATATTGCATGGCAATCGTCTGAAAATCGCCGAGATTGATGCCGTAGTTGTCCAGTATCCACTGTGCGCCGTCCAGCCCGTGGCCGTATGCCGAGTCTCTTGCCGCGCTCAATTCCTCGTAGAAGTAGCGGTCGGTTCTGAGTTTTTCGAGGTTTTCCTTACCTTCGGGCGAAACGTTGGGGCGGATGTTTTTCAGTTTGGGATTTGCGACCTCCTTTTCCCAGTATTGCCCGAAAAGGGCGGACATCTGAAACGACGTATCCTCCGCCATTCGCCGCGACCAGATTGCGGTAAGCTCGTCCCAAACCGCGCCGTCAATGCCCATTGCCGCATATACGGTTTCTGCCGCGACGCCGGACGATATTACCTTGGACATTTCCGCCCAATCCTGAAACGATATGCCGTGAACCGGCTCCAGATTCGCCATTTTTTGCCTCCCTCAAGTTTGATGGCTCAACCGCTTGCGCGGCGCTCTTCAAGAAAACGTCTTTCGTGATGATCGCGGAACTCAGGCAGTATCACGTTCAATTCATCATAAAATGCCCGCAGGTATTTTATATAAAGTTTCGGCGCATTGTCAATTGCTTCTTGTCTTTGCGCCGCCAGTCTTTCCCGCTCTTTTTCAATGGCGGATTTTTCCTTGTCGCTTTTGCCGATCGTGCTCAGTTTGAGTTCATGTGATCGCCTGTAGATATCGCGTTCTTTTTGCCGCTCGTTGGCGTATTCTTCATAGAGATTTTCGCAGCGTTTTCTTGCCAGATCGTTGGCGATGAATTGCAGGTTTCTTGCCTGTGAACTCGGCTGAAAGTTGTTTTGCGCGCCGCAGGATGCGCAGGCGATATGCACCTCCATGAAAAAGAGGCGCTCCATCGGCAATATCGCGCCGCATTGCGAACATTTGAAACTGTTTTTTTCCGCGTTGAACGACTCCAGGATCGCCTGATACTCTTTTTCCAGATCCTCCGCGCTCGCATTTCTCAGGCCGTCCGATAGGCTCGTTATCGTTTTGGTGAAACGGTCATGCGCTTCTTCGCATACCGATACGAATGCGTGCAGACGCCGGCTCAAGGGGTGATGCGCATCGATGGTTTCCCGCAGCTCGTATTTGAAATCCACTATTTTTTCTTCTCTTACCTCGCGCGCTTTGTCCAGGATGGCTTCCAGCTCCCCGCATACGCCCGCAAGCGCCCTGTTGTACGCGGATTTATACACATCATCATCGCTCCTGCGCAGCGCGTCCAGTTCCGGCACCGCCGCGGTCGTAAACGCTTTTGCTTTCTCCTCCAGACGATTCAGGAAGACAAGCCATCTTTTTTCCGTCTCTTCTAT
>JAITEO010000255.1 GCA_031281985.1 Zoogloeaceae bacterium
CCCGCGAGCAATTCGACACCTTGTTCGACCTCGCCCAGGGCGGCATCCGCCAACTGATCGCCCTGCAAAAGGACAGCGTCAAAAAGTAAGGAACCAGTCCTCCGTCCCCCCTGTCCCTCGAGCGCCGAATGTGGGAAAATCGTGCTCCTGTTCGCTGGATATGCCGATCGTGATTCGACTGTTTTTGTTTTGCATTTTTTCCCTGTTGCTTTCCGGTTGCGATCAACTGGGAAATCGTCTGGGACTGGAAGACCCGGCCAAGAAAGCCGCCCGTCTGGAGGCCGAGGGCCGGGCGGTTGGCGGCGGGTGCCGTCAGTCGGGGCGCGCCATAGAGGATTGCTACGCCATCTACACCTGGGTGCCCAAGGAAGCGGTCTTCGAGGGCTGGCGCGAGATGGACGCCTATATGCGGGAAAACAACATGGCAACCGTTACCCCCCTGTTGCCGCCCCCGCCGCCGCCGGAAAGCGGCAAGAAAAAGAAAAAAGCGCCGCCGCTAGAAGAAGCGGAAACGCCAGAAGAAGAACCCGCGCCGGAAAACGACGCCCCCGCCGCTCCCGCCGCGCCCAGCGCCGCGGCTACACCCATTGCCATCCCAGCGCCCGCGGCCGCATCTACGTCCACGCCCGCAGTCACGCCCAGGCCAGCCGCCGCCGTGACGTCGCCCGCGTCCGGCGGCACGCCCTCCCTCCTTCCTCCGTTGCCGGAAGCGCCGCCCCTTGTCGCCGCGCCGCCCGTGCCTCCCGCTCAACCGTGAGCCGCGTGAGGGGTTTCTCTTCGCGGCACGAATTTTTCTGAATCTTTCCTTCATGTCTTCCACACACGCTTCTCCTCCTCCCCCGCCGGATGCTGCCGCATCCGTCACCTTTGACGATCTGGGTCTTGCGCCGGAACTCTTGCGGGCCGTGCTCGATTCCGGCTACACCACGCCCACGCCCATCCAGGCCAAGGCCATTCCGCTGGTGCTGGCGGGCAAGGACATCATGGGCGGGGCGCAGACCGGCACCGGCAAGACGGCCGCCTTTGCCCTGCCCATCCTGCAACGGCTGCTGCCGTTGGCGAGTTCCAGTCCATCGCCCGCCCGGCATCCGGTGCGCGCCCTGATTCTCGCGCCGACGCGGGAGCTGGCCCTGCAGGTTTTCGAGGCCGTCAAGACCTACGCCAAACACACGCCGCTGCGCGCCATGTGCGCCTTCGGCGGCGTGGATGTCAAGCCGCAGACCGCCGAACTGAAACGCGGCGTGGAAATCCTGGTCGCCACGCCGGGACGCCTGCTCGACCATGTGGAACAAAAAAGCGTGCACTTCAACGCGGTGCAGACGTTGGTGCTGGACGAAGCCGACCGCATGCTGGACATGGGCTTCATTCCCGACATCCGGCGCATCCTCCAACTGCTGCCCGCCCAGCGGCAAAGCCTGCTGTTTTCCGCCACCTTCTCCGACGAAATCAAACGTCTGGCGGATGTCATGCTGAAAACGCCGGTTCTGGTGGAAGTCGCCCGCCGCAACCAGGTATCGGAAACCATCCTGCACCGCGTCTATTCGGTGGCCGAGCACGACAAGCGCGCCCTGCTGATTCACCTGTTGAAATCCGGCGAAATCACCCAGAGCATCGTCTTTACCCGCACCCGGCAGGGCTGCTCGCGCCTGGCGCGCGAATTGCAGCGCGCCGGCATCGAGGCCGACGCCATCCACGGCGACAAGAGCCAGCACGAGCGCATCAAGACGCTGGAGGCCTTCAAATCCGGCCAGACCGCCGTGCTGGTCGCCACCGATGTGGCGGCGCGCGGGCTGGACATCGAGGAACTCCCCTACGTCATCAACTACGAACTGCCGCACGTGCCGGAAGATTATGTGCATCGCATCGGCCGTACCGGACGCGCCGGCAGGCAGGGCAGAGCCATTTCCCTGGTGGCGGCGCATGAGGCCGACTATCTCAAGGACATCGAAAAGCTGCTCAAGAAACCCGTCGAGCGCATCCTCCTGCCCGATTTCGAGCCGGAAGGAAAGACCTCCGAGCGCGGCAGGGGGGGAAGAGGAGCCGCCCCCAGGCCGGTGGTCGTGGTGGCGGCGGAACGCCCCAGAGCTGCCCGTGCAGAGCGCATGCCGCCCAAGGGCACGCTCACGCCGGACGGCTTTGATTTTTCCAAACCCTATGAACCGCGTGACGATTCCATCACGCCGGAAACCACGCCGTCCGCGCCCGCGCATCGCCGCCGCCCGCAAAAACCGATCGCGGCGCTCCTGGGCGGCCTGGGGCGCAAGTCCGAATCCTGATTCCTGATACCAGAACGAGAACACCGCACCATGAACGATTCCGCAAGTCCCACCCGGCATTTTCACCTCCTGGAAGACATTGCCCAGGATTTATCGGGCGAGGCCAATTTTCCCACCTGCCTGGACGCCAGTCTTTCCGTGCGCAACGCCTTGCGCGATCCGCTGGTTTCCGTCGAGAAAGTGGCGCGCATCGTCCATGTCGAGCCGCTCATCGCCGCCAAGTTGCTGCGTCTTGCCAATTCCGCCCTCTATGGCGCACTCGTTCCCGTGACGGATGTTCGCCTGGCCATCCAGCGCGTCGGCTTTGAAACCGTGCGCGCCACCTCGCTGAGCGTGGCGATGGAGCAGATGCTGCACGCGCGCAGTCTTTGCGGCTACGAGGACATCGCCCAGAAGACCTGGGAACATTCCCTGCATGTCGCCGCCATCGGGCATGTCCTGGCGCGGCGCGTGGGGCGGGTCAATTGCGACGAAGCCATGCTGGCGGGCATGGTGCGCAATATCGGCGTCTTCTATCTGCTCTTTCGCGTGGCGGATTATGAGGAATACCAGGACAACCTCGAAGCGGTGCTGGATCTGATCAGCGGCTGGCACGAAAGCATCGGCGAAAACCTGCTGGCGGCGCTCGGCCTTCCCCGGCACATCCTCGACGCCATCCACACCTGCAACCTCCACAAGACGGGACGCGGCAAACAGAACGACGAAGCGCCCTTCGCGCTCGCGGACGTGCTGTACTTCGCCAGCCTGCTGGCCGAAAACCACTGTCCCTGGCTGTGCTACGCCAACCTTGCCAACAGCCACGAAGCCCAACAGGATCGCGCCCGCTTCTCCGACCTCCTCGACGAAGCCCAGAACGATATCCGCGAAATTCTGTTCATGTTGACTTAGAACGTCAAAAAGTGAAAAACCACTGTTTGCCGGGTTAGTCAGCAAAAAAGGGCAGGCAAAGCCTGCCCTTTTTTGGATAAAGGCAAGGAAACCCACTACCCTCTGCACGATCTTGTGGGGCGCACTGCGTGCGCCCGGCGGCCGTCACGCGGCGGATTGGGTTGCG